>JAUQXD010000375.1 GCA_030834835.1 Thermoflexales bacterium
GGGCAAATCGAGCCTTGGGCTAAAGCCGATCGTCGGCCTGCGCCGACGGGCCTGAGAATCTTTCGCCCACGCAGGTGGGTGATCAGCGGAATGCTCGACAGATGCAACTTTCAGTCGCCACAGAGCGTGGTTTGCGCGCAACTTCATTTGCGCGTAAACTGACGACCTTAACGAATAACCGAATCACTGAGGAGTCAGAGCATGTCATCAGAATTGAAAGCGGGCACGAGCGATCTGCCCAAATTGGTGTTGACCACAGAGGACGGCGCACAAGCCGAAATCTATTTGCATGGCGGACATGTCACTTCGTGGAAACCGGCGGGTGGCGAGGAGCGTTTGTTTCTCAGCCGCACGAGCGAGTTCCAATCAGGCACGGCCATTCGTGGCGGAGTACCGGTGTGCTTTCCGCAGTTTGCGACGTTTGGCCCGCTGCCCAAGCATGGCTTCGTGCGCACACTGCCGTGGGCGATCCGCCATGGCGGCGCGAATTCGATCGCGCTGCAACTGACCGAATCAGCGGCAACATTGAAGATCTGGCCGCATGCATTCACGACCGTGTTGACGGTGTCGATTGGCGCTCAGAGTCTGCTGCTTGAATTCGAGGTGACCAACACTGGTGATGCTCCTTTTGAGTTTACGGGCGCGTTGCACACGTATTTTCGGGTGAGCGATGTTCGCTCGACGGTGATTGAGGGGCTGAGCGGGCTACGGTATGCCGATCGAGCGGGTGGCGGCCACGTGGAAGGCGTTCAATCTGAAGCGCCGATCGCGTTCGACGGCGAAGTCGATCGCGTTTACTATGATGCGCCCGATCGTGTGGTCATCCGTGAAGCCGATCGAATCACTACGGTGATGAGCCGCGGCTTCCCCGATGTGGTGGTGTGGAATCCCGGCCCAGTGGCGGGCGCGAAGATGAGTGATCTGGAACCGGAGGGTTATCGCCGCATGGTGTGTGTGGAAGCGGCGGTGGTGGGCAAGCTAATCGTGCTTGAGCCACAAGCGACGTGGCGCGGATCTCAGATCGTGATGGCATAAGCAGAGCAAGAATTTGCGGAGGTCGCCATGATTGTTGTCGTGCGCTGGCTGGTTTTTGTCGCATGGTTGGCGTGGGTTGGCTACTACTGGTCGGCGGGACGACGAGCCGTCGCAGATTTGAGAAAGGCGATGCAGCCCGATCGATCACCGCTGGATGCGTGGCTGATGGCAACCATCGGCTTGATGATGATCGCGATCATCATCGGCGCACTGCTGATCAACCTCGGCGTGCTGGTGATCGGCGTCATGCCCGATGGACTGGTCGCGCTCGGCGGAGCGCTGACGCTGATCGGCATGAGCGGGACGCTGTACTGCCGATCGATTCTGGGTCGCTTCTGGACCGCTGAGACAACCGTCAGGCCCGATCATCAAATCATCGATCGCGGCCCGTATGGCGTGGTGCGCCATCCGATCTATCTGGCAGTGTCGGTGCAATATCTGGGCACGGCTATTGTATTTCCGGCCTGGTGGTTGATTGCGGCAGTTATGATCGCCGTTGTGGCGTATGGCTTGAAAGCGAATCTCGAAGACGAGTTTCTGGCGCGCACTTTGGCCGGTTATGAGGATTATCGGCGGCGCGTGAAGTATCGGTTGTTGCCCGGCGTGTGGTAAGGTGTTGCGCCCCCTCTCCCGGCGACAAATGCTGTCGCCGGGAGAGGGGGCCGGGGGTCGGAGATGCCGCATGCTTCTGGCGGCGTGAGGCCTACGTACTCAACTCGCGCAATGCATCCGGATCGAGAATGGTGATCTGATTCTGATCGAGCCGGATGACGCCCTCGCGTTTGAAGTGGGCCACCGCTTTGTTGATGCTTTCCCGCGTCGCGCCGATGAGGCCGGCCAGTTCGCTCTGCGTTAGCGTGACCTTCAGGCGCACACCGTCCGTCGCGACTTCGCCGTGCAGCTGCGCCAGTTCCAGCAGTTTGCGCGCCAGCCGCGCGGGCACATCCAGCAAGGTGCGGTTGCCCACTTGCAGGGTGGAATAACGCACCCGCACGCTGAGCGCCTGCATGAAGTTGTAGGCCAGCTGCGGGACGGCCCGTAGCTGGGCGCGCAGTCGATCGCGATTGAGCATCAACACCACCGTATCATTTAATGCCACCGCACTGGCCGAGCGCGGCAGCCCATCGATGACGGACAGTTCGCCAAAGATGTCGCCGGTGGTGTAGTAAATCACCGATGTTTCATGCCCGCTGTCTTCCTGCACGTAGATGCGCACGCGGCCGGACTCGATGAGATACAGCGCCTGCCCCGGATCGCCCTGCAGGAAGATCATGTCGCCTTGCCGGAACTGGCGCGAGACAAAATCGGCCGACAGGCTGCTCAATTCGACTTCAGTCAGGCCATTGAACAGGGCGATATGTTTAAGGAAGTCCAACCGGTTGCTCACACGCTGCTCCGTTCGTCGCGCTGAATACTCGGCCCCATTGTACCTGTGGGCCAGTGGATTGGCAATAAAGTGATGTGTGATCGTCAGCGTGTCGGTCATGATGACCCCCTTGTAGACCTGACCGATTCCTAAAAACCTGTCAGGTTTTTCAACATCAACCCGATCGCAACGGCGACGGCCAGACTGCCCAGCCACTCGGCCAGATACAGGGCCGCGCGCGGCTGGCCGATGACCGTGGGACTGTCGAAGACCAATCGCGGCAGCGCCACCAACGGCACCAGCGCAAACTGGCCCAGCAGCACAAACGTCATCATCAGGCCGCGCTCCAGGCTGCCCGGCACCTTGTTTTTAGCGGCCTGCGCAAAGTCGGGCGCGGAGCCGTTGAGCAGCGCATAGAACGTGAACTCGATCAGAATCCAGGCGGGAAACGTAATAAATGCATAGCCCAGCGCCACACTCAGCCAGCGGTGCGTGATGGCCGTCGCGATCAGATCGGCGATCGGATTAGTGCCGATCACGCCGGATACGATCAACGCGAACGCGATCACGCTGAGGTGCAATGCTTGATCGATCATCAACCGCACGATCGGATACCGGCCCGATCGCTGCGCAGCTTGCCACCGTCGATTGACCCACAACCACCCGCCGTCGATGGCGGTGTGAATCACGCCGATGCCCAGCGCCCACGGCCACCACGCTGCATCGAAAGGCAGGGCGAACAGGACGGTCACGGCGGTGACAATGCCGCCATGCAGCAAAACGCCCCTGATTTCACGGCTTTTGCGATAAGCCAACGCGTCCCACTGAAGAATGTAGTCGCCGACGAGGTGCGCCAGCAGCATGGCGATAATCATGATTGACCTCCTGTTTCGATCTTATGCACAGCTTCTTGTGCACAGCATACCGCAGGCGGCGCGGCGCGGCTATGAAGTGCGTCA
>JAUQXD010000376.1 GCA_030834835.1 Thermoflexales bacterium
TTTTGAAATCCTGCGCCAGATTCAAGGTACCTTTGTTGACTTGAACGGTAATCAACCATTGTCCATTCATGCCACTCATGTCGGTCAGCATGGCGTAGCGACCATTGCCCTGAGCCTTTGCCGGACCTTGTTGATTCATCCCGTTCATCGTCGTGTGGCTCACCAGCACCAGGACCGCAGCACCATCAAGCGGCTGTCCCTGCGCATCCTTGACGTCGACGAACACTTGAACCGATCCCTTCACGGGCGGGTCAGGCAGAGTGGTCACGCTGATTTGCGCACTGGCGGCAGGCGTTGCTGTGCCTCCGCCTCCGCAGGCGCTCACCATAAGTACACCGATCAACAACAGGATAAATGTCAGAGCTGCTCTGGTCCTCATTAGGGTCTCCTCGTGCGATTGAAATTGGCGTAACAACGGCGCAGACTTGATGACGATTGTCAGTCCCCCCACCGTCGCGTTCTTCTGCGCTGCTGTGTATAGTGTTGAATGGGACGTGGCAGACTCTGGCGCACTTCTTCACCACAAGCAAAGATGCGGGCAGAGGTGCCACCATTCATGCAACGCCGAACAGCCTGTCGTGCACAGGTCAAAGTCCACTGATCGAAGTTTGAATCCGAGATATTATGCGGTGAAACGGGGTGGCGGGTCTAGCCTGGGTAAAGCAATGGAGGTAGCAGTCAGGAGTTGCTGAAAACCGTCGTGCCAGACCGGCATGAGTACGGGGAGCAACACGGGCAAAGTGGGCAGGCTAATCACGCAGGGCAGCGAGCCACAATGTCGATCGATCAACGATGTGGCATCCGGCTGCGAACCGGCTGTAGACCGCACGTCGTGACCGACGGTCAGAAGTGGAACTGACAGGCTGACCACGAGAACGATCGAAATCACAATTAAGCGCGCGCGTAAGTTCGGAGTCATTAATGCACAGAATTCCTCATCGCAAGTAACGCTCAATCCCGCCCACCCCAACCAGCCATAGATTAATCGGGCCTACAGGGTCGCAGCACCTCGCAGCAGCGGTTGAAATTCAAGCCGTCGCAGCAAAGGAATGACACCTCGCTCGTGCGGTGTTCAACGTTGCTCCGCCGCAAGTAACCCAAAAGATGAACTTGGCGCTAATCATCATACCTGATCGAGCGCCGTTTGACACCCGCCAAATGGCGGGTCTTGTCGTAGTATTCTACCTGAAATGATGCGTGCGGTGCTCGTAAGCGTTGATCCATCTAGCGAGAAATCTGTTAACCATTACGTCGTACCTACAATCTCCTGTCAATCAGAACGGGCGGCATCCACTTTTTTCTTCGTGGAAACTGATGCTTGACAGGCGACTGGTGTTGTACTATACTGGTAAATAGGTTTGAACGTATTTACCAATATGGGAGTCTCTGTGGCTAAACAATCGCTAAGCGCTTCACGCATCGATGGAAAAATGTTGCAGGCCTTTGCCGCCGCGACTGAACCCACTCGCTTGCAGATTCTATTTCTGCTGGGCGAACAATGCCGACTGTGTGTGGGCGATATTGCCAGTCATTTTCGGATCAGTCGACCAGCCGTCTCGCATCATTTGAAAATCCTCAAAGACACTGGCCTGGTCAACGGTGAGAAGATGGGGCAGGAGGTCTACTACACGGTGGACATCGCCCAGCTCGTCAGCAAGTTGCGTCTTCTGGCTGACTCGTTGGAGCAGTGCTGTTCCACCGACACGAAGTAGTCACTGAAATTTGGGTGATGCCGTTCGGTCTTGGCCGACGGTTCCTATTTACACACAATCGGTAAACGAGTATAAACCTATTTACCAAATCAGGGAGCATCTTTCATGTCAAACAACGCTATCGTGGAACGGCCAACACAGCACGAATCTCAGCTCGTCGCCGTTGGGCATAGCCTGAAAGGGACCAGGAACTTATCGTGCGGATCACAGGTTATTGCGCACGCTTTGTGGAATTGACACTCGCGATGCATGATGAAATCATCCGGCGCACTGAAATGAACGTCTACGGATAAGGACAAAATGAAATGAGTACTAACGATGCGATTCTGATAGCAGGTGGCTATGGTGTTGTGGGACAAGAGGCGGCAAAGGTTATTCGGCAGCGCTATCCGAACTTGCCTTTGATCATCGGTGGCCGAAATCCCGCGAAGGCCGAAACACTTGTCCGTGAGTTAACACAAGCAACGAGTTTCAATCTGGATGTGGAACAGCCCAATCCTTTGCAGGGTGTCAGACCACGCGCCATTTTAGCGGCGGTCAATGACCCGTTTGATTACCTGTTGTTGGACGCCATACGCAGTGGAGTTCCTTACGTGAGCATTACTCGCTGGACAGAGCGACTCAAGGAGGCCGTCTCGCGTACGTCTACCGAGTCATTTCGCGCGCCGGTCATGCTATCGTCGGCGTGGATGGCGGGTCTGGCGGCCGTTGCCGCAGTGGCCATATCCTATCCGTTGAAGAGTATAGACTGCATTGACATCAGTGTTTTGTATTCGCTGAAGGACAACGCGGGTCCCAACTCCACCGAGTATATGGACCGCCTGGCAACGCCGTTTGAGGTCATGCTCAACGGTGAGCGAAAGCAGATTTATCCTTACACTGACCCGCGCAGAATCACATTCCCCGGCGGCTACTCAGCAAACGTTTACCGTTTTGATACACCGGATCAATATACCTTACCGATCACTCTTGGGGCTAAGACAGTCGCCGCCCGCATCGCCTTCGATAGTGTGCTGGCCACCCACCTGCTTGTTGCGCTCACCCGATCGGGCATTTGGAAATTATTCAGCGGCGATCGCTTTGCCGCTTTGCGTCGGTCGTTGCTCTACAATCCGGGCACTGGTTCAAGCCACGAAATTGTCATCGAAGCAGCGGGAGTAGATGAGGTCGGAACCCCACAGACTTTCCGGGCCACCATCGTTGATCCCCAGGGACAAGCCCATCTGACCGCGCTGGGCGCGCTGGTTCAAGTGGAGCGTCTGCTGGGGCTGGATGGTGCGCCCCCGCCTGCTCCGGGTATTGTCTACCCTGACACAGCGCCGCAAATTGACTCCGTATTCCAGGTACTTCGCAATTTCGGTGTAACGGTAGCAACGAGCTCAGACCTTGAAAAAGAAGTGGCTCCACCGCTGGAGAATCTTGAACAGGTTCCTGTCGTTCGATGAGCGAGTAGTGTCGTCAATGCTTCCATTTTAACTTGATACCCATTCAGAATAAGGAGAACACATGTCAATCGCAACTGCCAAACTCAACAAGGCCGAAGTGATCAAGGTCTATTCGCAAACGGCCCCGGTTTATGATATTTGGGGAACCCTGACGGAGACCAAGGCCAGAAGACGCGCCCTAGAGTTGATGAAGATCCGCGATGGCGAATCGATTCTGGAGGTCGCCGTTGGCACGGGTTTGACCTTTCAAGAGTTATTAAAGGCGAATCCGCACGGCCACAACACCGGCATTGATCTGACCCCTGCGATCTTGGAAAAAGCCAGGCGACGCGCGGTGAAGTCAGGCCTGAACAACTATAGCCTGTCACTCGGCGATGCCTACGATCTTCAATACCCCGATCAGCAGTTTGATCTGCTGGTGAACAATTACATGTTTGATCTGCTCCCGGAAGAAGATTTCATGACCGTGCTGAAAGAGTTCAACCGGGTTTTGAAACCTAGCGGGCGCCTGGTGGTGACCAATATGACCACAGGGATGCACTTCTATCAGCGCTTTTGGGAGGCCGTTTATCATCTCAATCCCAAATGGCTGGGAGGTTGTCGCGGCGTGCTGTTGTCAGCGGCCTTGCAAACCACAGGCTTTGATCATATTCACCGCGAAACCGTTAGCCAACTCGGCTTCCCGTCGGAGATCATCAGCGCTACCCTGTGATAACAAAGGGCTTCAGCCCAGGTTACATATGATCTGCACAGAGCGCACCAGTGGGTTATTGGTGCGCTCTGTGCTCCTGCTGATACTATCCCGTGTTATCTTGCGCACATGACATCTGTCATTGCGCATTGGTTCTTTGCCTGATATAATTCAACATAGATTGAATTACTTACAGAAGGTTGCCACCATGAAGGGTATTGCGCGTCCCCCGACCAATTTACAGGTTCTCGCTGACCGCTTGAAAGTGTTGGCCGAGCCGAAGCGCCTACTGATACTGCACCTGTTAATGGAAGGTGTGCAGTGTAACTGCGAACTGGGCGACGCGCTGGAAATGGCCCCTAACCTGATCTCACACCATCTGAGCGTGCTGCGTCAGGCTGGCCTGGTCGACGTCGAGCGCGATGCCATCGACGCGCGGTGGATCTACTACTCGATCAATCAAGCTGCGCTCAACGAACTGAATCAGACGTTCGGCGTGTTCTTCGATCCCGCCCGGATCAAGCCGCGCCGCCCGACCTGTGGCCCACAGAGCAGCGTCGTGCGCCTGAGCGACATCGCTGTCGCGCATAATTGATTTGCTTTGATCAAGATCTTGCGCGCGTGACTACCGGTTTAGAGCGTGAAGTTTCACCCGTGATTCGGGTCGTGTGATACAGGTGACAATAGATGTGCCAGTCTGATTTCGTCAAATTTCCAGCTGCCCCGACGTTGTTCGAGGAGTATTACTCGCGGATTTACCGCTATTCCTTGAGTTTGATGCGCGATCCAGCGGAGGCGGATGACGCAGCCCAGGAGACTTTTATGCGTGCCTATCGCCATCTCGACTCACTACGAGATGCGAGCGCATTGACTACCTGGCTGTACCGCATCGCCACGCACGTCTGCCTCGATCGGATCCGTCAGAAGGCGCGCGGCGCAGAGAGCGAGCCGGAGACTGACCTGGACGATCTGGAAGAAGTCGACACACCCTCGCTGCAACAAATCGTCGAGCGGAACGACATGAGCGCCTGTGTGCAACGTTACCTCGATGGTCTATCGGATAGTTACCGCGCCGTGATCTTTATGCATGACCTGGATGGGCTGACCGGCCCACAGATCGCCGCGGCTCTCGGCGTATCACTTGCCACGGTTAAGATTCGCCTGCATCGCGCCCGTCTCAGGCTGCGAGCTCAATTAGAAGCCGGTTGTGCCTTCTCGCATGATGAGCGCGATGTCTTGGTGTGCGAACCCCTACCCGATGCTCAGGTCATTTCTCTTTCTTAACTCAGACGCAGGCTCCAGGTGTATCCCTTTAGTGGTTTTTGTCGTCTAGACAGTGCAGGGATACTTCTATATCTTTCACCTGGAGGACAGAATGGCCGACACGATTGAAGTTAGACTGACCGATCAACGTTGCGAGTTGGGCGA
>JAUQXD010000377.1 GCA_030834835.1 Thermoflexales bacterium
GCCTTCATCGACGTGCTGGGTAAACGCGCCGCGCTCGCCCCCTTCACGACGATTGCGCCGGCGTATGCACGATCGAACCCGCTGCCGAATGCGCCCGCGCCAGATTTCACGCTGGATGTGACGTTTGGCGATCAGTTGAAATTGATTGGCGCAGATGCGGCCGCGTCGAGCATTCAGCCGGGCAGCCAGATCGAGATCACGTTGTACTGGCAGGCGGTCGCGCCCATCGATCGCGATTACTACACCTTTGTCCATCTATTGGATCAAAATGACATTGTGGTCACGCAACGCTTGATGATGCCCGGCCAGGGGGCATGGCCGACCTTGCAGATGAAAGTTGGCGACATCATTCCCAGTCGATACGTGATCAATGTGCCCGCGACTGAGTACGCGCCTGACACCTTAATTTATGAAGTTGGCGTATGCGAGCGTTGCGGCGAGCGCGACCCACGATTGCCGGCCTCGACGGGCGGCGACAATGTGCGCTTCGGGTCGTTGGGGCTAGAAGCCCAATCGGGTGACGTGCCAAACCCCATCAGCGTGAACCTGGGCAATCAACTGGACTTGATTGGATATTCGCTTGATCGGCGGACGGCTGCGCCCAATGAAACGATCCATCTGACGTTGTACTGGCGCGCCCGATCACAGATGCCAATCGACTATACCGTTTTCACGCACGTGCTCGAAGAGCCGCAAACGATCTGGGCGCAGCAGGATAAGCCGCTGCCGCCGACGAGCAGTTGGTCGACCCGGCAAGTCGTGAGCGACACGTATGAACTGAAGATCAAGCCGGATGCGCCGCCGGGCGTATACGACATCGAAGTGGGCGTGTATGAGCCGCAGCAGTTCGAGCGGCTGCGCATCATCACCGACGATGGCCGCATCACCGAGAACTTTGTGTTGTTGAGCAAAGTGCGGGTCAAATGATCAATGAACAATGATCAATGATCAATTAACAGTGAATGCGCCGCGGTCCAACCGGCGATACGATCTGATTGCCCTGCTCATGATCGGGTTGATCTGGCTGTTGTTCTTCTGGCCGTTGTTTACGCCGGTAGCCGCCGATCGCGTACAGCTGGAGCCGGGCGATTTTACGTGGCAATTTCAGGTGTTTAGGCAGTTCGGGCTAGACGAACTGCGACAGGGGCGCTGGCCGCTGTGGCTGCCGTGCGTCGATAGCGGCTACCCGTATTTTGCCGATCCACAGGCAGCCTCGTTTTATCCCCCGACTTTGATCAATTGGGGCGCACATCTGCTGAGCGGCGCGCCGACGTTTTCGATCGGTGCGTTGGAACTCGAAGCGGCGCTGCACGTCTTGCTGGCAGCGGTGACAGCCTACGGCTTCTTGCGCGGCGAGGTCCGATCGCGGCTGGCGGCGTTGATCGGGGCAGTGGCGTTTAGTTTCGGCGGCTACCTGTTGAGCTATCCCATGCTGCAACTGGCGATCCTGGAATCGGCGGCGTGGCTGCCCGCGATTCTGTGGACACTGCGGCGATTGGCAATTCGCGGTGAGGTGCGGACCGTACTGCTGGCAAGCCTGTTGTTCGCGTTGAGCGCGTTGGCCGGTCATCCGCAAACGTTGGTCATGATAGGCTACGCGGGTGTGGTCTATTTCGCATTTTGCGCGCGAAGCGCGTGGCAGAATCGGTTGCGCGCCACGCGCGCGATGGGGTTGTTGATCGTGACAACCGTGTTGGCGATGCTGTTAAGTGCGATCCAGTTGCTGCCCACGTTTGAATTCATGCGCCTGTCTTCACGGGCAGAACTCTCGCTGGATGTGGCGGGCACGGGCTTCCCGTTCTCTGATGTGGTGCAGTTTATCGCGCCGGGCAGCGTGAGCCGGTATAGTCCGCTGTATGTTGGGTTGCTGCCGCTGGCGTTGGCCGTGTTCGCCATCGGTGTGGCGGTCGCTGATCGCGTGAGGCGTGGCGCACGCATGCCGTCAGCGCACATCTGGTTTTGGGCTGGTGTCGCACTGGTGGCGCTGATCATTTCGTTTGGCAATCGCACGCCGCTGTTTGAAGCGCTGTATAATTTCGCGCCGGGCTTCCGGCTGTTTCGCGATCAGGAACGGCACGCGCTGATCGTCGTGTGGGCGCTGAGTGTGCTCGCGGCGTACGGCGGCGATCGGCTTTCTCAGAATTTGTCGCAATCGACGCGGCGTTGGCTGCCAATGGCGGCGTTGATGGTGCTGGTGATCGATCTGGCCGTCAACACCCGATCGATTAATTGGGTTCCAGCTTACGATCCGTTTCCCGCGCAGGCGGCGCTGACGACAATCGAAGCAGATGGCCCAACAGCTACAATCTTTCGTCTGCACAACGAGCAACGTTTGCCGGGACACGCGGCCTGTGTGGCGGGCCTGAACGAAGTCGGCGGCATCACGCCGATTCATATCGCCGCGTATCAAGACTTCATCAAGCAGGTGCCGCGCGAGGTGCGCTGGCAGGTGTTGAACGTGCGCTATGTGGTAACATGGCGCAGCGCGCTCGACGGGCATCTGGGTCAGCCGATTGATTCGGCCTTGCTGCATCAACAGGGTGAAGGATCAGAGGCGACCTACGTGTACCGATTGGCCGAGGAGCACCTGCGCGCATGGATCGTGCACGAGGTCGAGGTGAAGGCCGATCGGGCTGCGATCTATGCCGCGTTGGGTGTGCCCGATTATAATCCGCGCCGCACGGCGATCACACTGGTGCCAGTGGAGGTCGTGACGACTCAAGCGCTCGAACGGATCTCGATCACGCGGCTTGAACCCAATCAGGTGACAGTGGATGCAACCTTAACAACGCCAGGATTATTGGTCTTGAGCGAAGTGAATTATCCCGGCTGGACAGCGACGGTGAATGGTGTGACGCAACCCGTGATCGAGGTTGATGGCGCGTTCCGGGGCGTCGCTTTGAGCGCGGGCGCATCGCACGTGGCAATGACTTTCCAGCCGGCTTCGCTGCAAATCGGCGGCGCGATCTCGGC
>JAUQXD010000378.1 GCA_030834835.1 Thermoflexales bacterium
GCCTTGCCCAGCAAATTCATCTCGCGCGCCTGCTCGATGGCCTGCTGCAAGCGCGTCTGCGCCAGTTGATATTCGCCGCGCACGTAAATGTAGCCTTCGTCCGCGCCCACGGCATAGGCCGCAATCGCCAGCGCTTCCACAATGCTGTGCGGATCGCCTTCCAGCACCAATCGATCTTTGAACGTGCCGGGTTCGCTTTCGTCGGCATTGCAGATGACGTACTTCTTGTCGCCGACAGCCTTGCTGACGAACTTCCACTTGAGACCGGCGGGGAAGCCCGCGCCACCGCGCCCCTGCAAACCCGATCGTTCCAGCTCGGCAATCACGGCCGCGGGCGTCATCTCGGTCAGCACCTTGCCCAACGCTTGATAGCCGTCGTGCGTGATGTAGTCTTCGATGCTCTCCGGATCGATCAGGCCCGCGCGCTCCAGCACGATGCGCTGTTCGGCGGGCAGCGTGCCCTTGCGCGCATTGAGCCACGCGATGCGACCGCTCAACTCGCGCTTGGCGGCTTGCAAATCGACGACGACGCGGCCTTTGTACAGATGCTCTTCGACGAGGTGATGCACATCGATCGGTTTGACGGGGCCGTAGATCACGGCTTCGGGATAGACGATCACCAGCGGCAGCGCGTCGTGGCGGCCCAGATCGCCCACCATCATCACCGAGATTTCGTTTTGCAGACCGAACTCTTCGACTTCGATCATCAACCGCCGATAAACTTCCTCGGCTCCCCGGTCCATCGAAACCGGATCACTTGAGACCAGCACCATTGATCGGATCGTTTTCATGTTTGCCTCTGATGTAGAAATTGGAGGTTAGATGTTGGAAGTTGGAGGCGCTCAGTTCAACGGGAATCACTCTAACTTCCAATCTCCAATCTCTAACTTCCAATCTCCAATTTCCAATCCCTAATCGTATCGCGCCAAAATGTCAGACAGCTGCTCCGGCTCGACGTTGCCGTACATGTCGTCGTCGATGACGAGCACCGGTCCCACCGCGCACACGCCCAGGCAGCTCACCGGCACCAGCGACCACTTGCCGTCGGCGCTGGTTTCACCGGCCTTCAAATGCAGCTCGTCATACAGCGCCTGCCACAGCTTACGCCCGCCCACCACGTGGCACGGCGCGCTCTCGCAGAACTGGATCACGTGCTCGCCCATGGGCTTCGTCGAGAGCATCTGATAGAAGCTCGCCACGCCGAACAACTGGCTGCGCGACACGCCGATCAACCGGCTCACTTCGTTCAGCGTCTCGCCCGAGAGATAGCCTAAGTGGCGATTGAGATCGTTGAGGATGGGAATCAACTCATCGCGCGACGCGCCGTGATGGGTCACGGTGTCCCGCACAATCTGGATTGCTGCTGGACCGTTCTGTGTGGCAACTGTCATTACGACCTCCGAATAGACGACCGACAAAAGGCCGAAGACGGAAGTCGATCGCTCGGCCTCCGTCTTTCGTTTTGCGTTATTTCACCGCGACCGCGTTGAAGTTACACACCTGCATACAGATACCGCACTTGATGCACACGTTCGGATCGATCACGTGCACCGATCGGCGCTGGCCGGTGATCGCTTCGACCGGGCAGTTGCGCGCGCACACCATACAGCCGGTGCAGTTGTCTTGAATCTCGTAGTGAATCAGGCCGCGGCAGACTTTGGCCGGGCACTTCTTCTCATAAATGTGCGCTTCGTATTCGGCGCGGAAGTGGCGCAGCGTGCTCGCCACCGGATTGGGCGCGCCCTGCCCCAGACCGCACAACGACGTGGTGCGAATCTGCTGGCACAGCAGTTCCAGCCGCTCGATGTCGCCGTCCTGGCCTTTGCCGTCGCAGATGCGATTCAGAATCTCCAGCATGCGCTTGGTGCCCAC
>JAUQXD010000379.1 GCA_030834835.1 Thermoflexales bacterium
CCGCATCGAACGGTCGAGCCCCACGATAGCCGCCGGCCTTGCGGGTCTCTTCCAGATCGATCGTCTTTGCGCCGAAGAAACCCAGGCACGAAAGCGTGATCGGATAGTTCATCACCGCGTCGAATTGATCGCCTTGCAGCCAGCGCCGGCTCTCGTGCCAGATCTCGCCCACAATGTAGGCGTCGGGGTTTGCGCTTTTGACGCGGCGGCGGAACACGCGCCAGAATTCGTCGTCGTCGATCTCTTGCGGCACGTCCAGCCGCCAGCCGTCGCAGCCAAAATCGATCCAGTGCTGGGCCACGTTCCAGATGAACTCACGCACGGCCGGTGTGTGCGTATTGAGTTTAGGCAGCGCGGGCAAGTCCCACCACGCCCGATAGCCGATCGATTCGAGACTGCCCCTGCCTTGATCGAGCGCGCTTTTTGAAACAGGATCGGGGTACGCGCCGAAGTGCCGCCCGCCATGCAATCGTTCGGGGTCGAAGTGGAACCAATCGAGATACGGCGAGGCCGCGCCGTTTTCCAGCGTGTGATGAAATTGCCAGAAGCCGCGGCTGGCGTGATTGAACACGCCGTCGGGCAGCACGCGGATGCCGCGCGCATGCGCCCGATCGATCAATTCGCGCAGGGCCGCGTTGCCGCCCAAAATCGGATCGACGTTGAGATAATCATAGGTGTGATAGCGATGATTGGCCGCTGACGAAAAAATCGGATTGAAGTAAATGGCATTGATGCCCAGGTCTTGCAAGTAATCCAATCGATCCGTCACGCCCGCCAGATCGCCGCCTTTGAAGCCATAGGTCGTAGGCGGCGTGTCCCACGCTTCCAGGTGCAGCCCGTCCTTCCGCACTCGATCGCTCTTGGCAAATCGATCGGGGAAAATCTGGTAAAACACTGCATCTTTAACCCACTCCGGTGTCACAACGGTCATCATCTCTCCTATCCATTTTCATCCGCCGCGCCGCAACAAAAAACCGCGTGAGGCGTTTGGTCATGGAGAATAATTGGGACGCAGATAAACGCAGATTACGCTGATTGTAGGACACGTTTGAACGTGTTTCCGTTTGTCAGACGATGAATGAATTCATCGCGTTTGCATCATTTCTGCAATTGCACGATCACGCCGCTATAGCCCGGCAGCGCTGACATCGGTTGGTACTTTGCAAAGCCGCCTTGCGCGTTGATCGTGAGATCGGCTGTCGGGCCGTCGCCCAACAGTTGTGCACCGCGATATTCGCCGGCGGCGAGTGAACTCTTATCCAGCATCAGCGTGAGATCAGTCACGGCGTCTTTGCCCAGATTGATGATGACGAGCACGGCCTCGTCTTTGCTCACACGCAAACTGGCGAAGACACTCGCGCTGCTGGCTTTAATCGCCGTGAAATCACCCACGCGCAGTGCGGCATGTTGACCGCGCAGGCGAATCAAATGGCGATACAGCGCCAGCACTGAATCAGGATTGTCGATCTGCGCGGACACATTGCGCTCGACGTAATCCGCATTGACTGCGCGCCACGGCCGGCCGGTTGTAAAGCCGCCGTTCTTTTCGCTCGACCACTGCATCGGCGTGCGCAGGTCTTCATCGGGCTTCTTGCCGGACATGGCAATTTCTTCGCCGTAGTAGACGAAGGGCACGCCCGGCGCGGTCAGATACAACAGCGCGCCTACTTTAGCTTTGTCGATATTCGCGCCGATTTGCGACATGACGCGGTTCTGATCGTGATTGGTGAGGAACGCGCCAAATTGCAGCGGCTTGAAATTAGCCAGACTGAGGTTGAGGGCGTTGACGGCGTCCGCAGCCCGACCGGTCCGCGCGGCGAGGATGAAGGCTTTGGCGAGATCGAAGTCAAACGTCAGATCGAGTTGATCGCCCTGCGCGTATTCACTCGCCGTCGAGGTTAAGTCCCACACTTCGCCAATCGTCAGGGCCTGCGGATTGAGCGCCGTGTAGACTGGCCGGAAATTCTTGTACCATTGGTGCGTGCCTTCAGTGTTTTGGATCGACGTGCCGTCTTCGATCAGATACTTGGCCGCGTCCAGACGAAAGCCATCGACGCCCATATCTTTCAGCCAGAAACGCACGACGTCATTCATCTTCTCGGTAACTTCGGGCGTGCGGTAATTCAGATCGGGCATGCCTTGTGTGAAGTAACCGTAGTAAAAGCCTGAGGCGGCCACCCGCCAGCCCGATTGGCCCGGATCGGTCTTGGACCACACATACCAATCGCGAAACGGCGATTGCGGATCGCGCGCGGCCTCAAACCACGGATGCTCGCTCGAGGTGTGGTTGAGCACCAGATCGATGATCACGCGGATGCCGCGATCGTGCGCTTCGCTCATCAGGCGTTTGAAATCATCGGTCGTGCCGTACTGCGGATTGACGCCGTAATAATCGGTGACATCGTAGCCGTGATAGGACGGCGACGGATGAATGGGCATCAACCACAGGCCCGTAATTCCCAGGCTCTTCAAATAATCGAGTTTGGAGATAAGCCCGTTGAGGTCGCCGATGCCATCCCCATTGCTATCGGCGTAACTGCGCACAAAGATTTCATAGAAGACGGTGTCATTCCACCACGGATAACCATCGGTGCCTTGCGGCAGGCCGATCACCGGCGCAACCGGGGTGGGCAACGGCCCTATCGGTGTCGGCGTCTGAACGGGCGTGATCGGCGCGCTCGGGCTGGGAGGGACAATCGGGGCGGGGGTAGTCGTCGCTGCGCCGCCGCAGGCGGTCAGCAAAACAATCAGAATGGAGATCAGAGTTAGATGTGTTTTCATAGGGCAATAAAAAGACCTGACAGGTCGGCTGGACCTGTCAGGTCTTGGGCGCAGAAGTTATTTCACACTACCGATAGTGAGGCCGCCGAT
>JAUQXD010000380.1 GCA_030834835.1 Thermoflexales bacterium
TCTGGACTCGCGTTTCCGTTTTTACCGGCTGCCTTCCCGCCGCAAAATCTCGCGGATCAACTCCTTGCGCGCCCCGCCGCTCAGCGTCTCCAACTTGCGCACGCCCAGCGGATCGATCGTCTCGCGCAGCAGCGCAATCTCTTCAATCGTGGGCGGCGGCGTCTCATGCACGTCGGGCGCAACATCCAGCGGGAAGCCGGTCTTGACCTGGATCGACTCCGGCGATTGGCCAGGATGGAAGGCGATCAACCGCATCTGACCATTCGCAAAATCGAACTGACCCAGGTTGGTGACGCAATACTGCGGGCCAGCGCCACTCAGCCGATCGGGCGTGTGGCCCAGGCCGCTGATGAAATCGACTTTATCCACGAACACAGCGCGCGAATGGCGCGGCACGTACAACATCGTGCGCGTGTTGTACAGCGTCACATCGGGAATGCCGCCGCTGCCGGGCAGACGCATCTGCGGCCGGGCGTGATCCGCGCCGATGACGACGTTGTTGAAGTTGCCGTGTTGATCGACTTGCGCGGGGCGCAGAAATTCCTTCGGCCGAAAGCGCGGCAAAAATTCACACGAAATTTGCGTGAACGACATCAGCGCCAGGCCGTGATCGAGCCACGGCTGCTCGATGGTCGCCAGGCCCAGCGGTGCCCACTCGCGGCAGACGGTGCCGCCCACCGCCGAGGCCAGCCAGATGTCGGGCGCGTGCGTGAGTTTGGCCAGGATCACACCCGCCATCACCAGCGGCGTGGCGATGCCCTGCACCACGGTCTCACCGTTGATAATCTGGCGCGCGATGCAGACGGAGATCAATTCATCGATGGTGTAGTCGGTGGAAGGTGTCATTATTCTTTCGCTCAACTTGCCTCGCGGCAGTATAGTCACGAACACCCGAAAACACAAGCAAATCCGTGTTATCTGTGTAATCTGTGAAATCCGTGTCCTATTCATTCACCGCATACAACCACGCATTGCGTCGCTTGCCCACCACGTCCAATGTGCCCATCTTGCGCAGGCAATACGTGATCTTGTGCGCCAGCGCATCGGGCTGATCGAGCGCGGCGGCCAGTTCGTGGCTGGTGAACGGCGACGATAGATCGGGCGGGACGAAGCGGCGAAAATCATCCGGCGTGCTCAGCGCCACCCGATCGACCACCTTCAGCAAGCGGCGATTGAACGTCCGCCACGGGCGCAGCCAGCGCGATCGACGTTTGCCGGTGGCCGGACAGCGCAATTCCTCCTCGTGAATCAGCGCCACTTCCAGCGTGAAGTTGGGATGCGCCACCAACTGTGGAATGCTTACCAGTTCGATGAAGAGTTCGCTCAGATGGCCGCGATGCGGCGATTTGCGCCGGCCGATCACCGTGCGCCGATTCGCTTCGACGCGCACCACCCACTTCTCGGCCGCGATGGGATACACCAGCGTGACGGCGTGCTGCTCCAGCAGCCTGGGCAGCTTGTGCTTCAGTGCGGCGAAGTTATGCGTCTGAATCTCGATGATGTCGCGGGCGATGCCGCCGACGCCGTCCGCACGCAACACGTCCACCACGTAGCCGTCCACGTTCGCCTCCAGCTGATCGATCGGGCGGGCGTAGTGCCGTTTGAGCGCGGCGTGCAGCTCGGTCTCGTGCAGTGTGCCAATCATCGTCGTCACTCTGATCCAGAATCCCTTCGCATTATACCTGAGCGTGGTATAATCGTCGCTGCTAAATCATCCGAGAATTCCTGACGATTGTAGACCTATGACGACTTTACCCAGGACTGCCCGTTCACTGCGACCGACGCTGGACACGCTGTTTCATATCGACTATGACTGGTGGAGCAAGGGCGACCGCGATCTGCGCGTCTATCTGCGCAGCCACCTGTGCGCGGAGCATCGGGCGCTGATGGCCGAGTCCGGCGAGAACCTGGACATGATCGACTGGGTCGATCCGCGCACGGCCGAGGTGAAACGCCGCGATGGTCTGGTGCAGATCATGCGCACACACTGCTCGCAGCGGCCTGATTACATCGCCGAGCATACCAGCATCGTCGATGCCGCTTTCCGCGTCTTCCTGGTCAACGACAACGAGCCGCTGACGCCGCGCCAGCTGGCCGATCGCATCGAGCGCGATCCGGAGACCGTGTTGAAGACGCTGGCCGGCAAGCCAGTGTATCAGGGCCTGCGGCCCATCTAAAGCATATGAAGATCGCGGTCAAGCTGCACGGCATTTTGCGCGACTATCGACCGGCCGGCGTCAAGGTCGATCTGTTCGAGATCACCCTGAGCGAACCGGCGGTGGCGCGGCAGGCGGCTGAGTACTTCGGCATTCCGCCCAAAAAAGTGCATGCGGCCTTCTTGAATAATGAGCCGGTCGATTTGAACGCGCCGCTGGCGGATGGCGATCATTTGCGGCTATTTCCGCCGGTCGTCGGCGGGTCCGATCGGGCAGTGGCGGCCCGCTGGCGAGTGTTTATCGCGGGCATCATGCAAGGCTCGCGTCGCGCCAACGATATCACCGCGCAGGACTATCGGCAGCAGATTGGCGCATGGCTGACGACGCATGTGCCCAGTGTCGAAGTGGTCGATCCATTTGAACTGCACCCGGACAGCGTCGGTTACTCCGACGACGATGCGCGTCGCACCCTGATCGATCTGGCGCGGCTGGCGGGCCGCGTCGATGCGGTGGTGGCCTTTGTGCCGGAAGCCAGCATGGGCACGGCGCTGGAGATGTGGGAAGCGTATCATCAGGGGCGCCCCGTCATCACCATTTCGCCGCTCGTGCACAACTGGGTCATCAAGGGCCTTTCGACGCGCGTCCTGGCCGATCTGGCCGAGTTTCGCGCTTTTGTAGAATCAGGCGAGTTTGAGCGCGTGCTGGCCGAATGGCCGGCCAAACCCGCCTGATCTTTTATACGCCCCCGTAGCTCAATTGGACAGAGCAACGGACTTCAATGTGGAGCCTCATCAGGGAAACTTGTTGAGTGCATGTCACTATATGCGGGAATCCCCTTAGAGTCGCTGACACCCTGGCGGTAACAGTTCAGCGAATTGGGCAATCCGCAGGGAAGGAGAAAGACTGAACAAGCATCATACCAAGCTCAAAGGCGACATCGGCCTGAGTGCGATCATTAAGGATTTGACTATCAAAGGGTACTTCGTTTCTATCCCTGTTAGTGAAAATGCGCCCTTTGATCTCATCGCCAGCGATGATCACACGAACTACCGCGTTCAGGTGAAATCTCGGTCTGTATACCGGGGCGCGGTTGAAATCCAGTTCCGGACTTCCTGGGCCGATCGACACGGTACGCACTACACTCGATATGCCGGTGCTGACTTTGATGTGCTGGCCATCTACGTGCTCAATGCTGATCGATGCCTGTACTTTAAGCCGAAGGGTGAGCTGAGTGTCACCATTCGACTAGAAGAACCTCTGAACAACCAGTCATCAGGGGTGCGAGTTTGGAGTGAGTTTCGGTCTTTTCCACCCTCAGAGACTATACGTGACACACCTAACGGCACACTGCTCACGGTGAAGATATAGTCCAGCCAGCAAGCCGCCTGTCGGCGGTGGTCACGGAAACGTGATGCTGGATGCTAATCCGCAGGTTGTGGGTTCAAGTCCCGCCGGGGGCGCCTGTTTATCACCGCGCGTCAAGCGTGTGGAGGAGAGCATGTCGCATCGAAGGCTGCGCGTGACGCTGTTGTTTATGCTGGCGATCGGGCTGGCCGCTTTACCGATCGGTCAGTGGCCGGCGCGTTCGGCGCAAGCGCAATCCGAATTGTTGATCAATCCCGGTTTTGAAGAACCGTTCACTTCGCAGGGTGGCAGCGTTTTCGTGGCCAATGGCTGGCAAGCCTGGTATCTGTCGCCCGACGGCGTAACGTATCCCACGCGCTGCCCGGAACCGACCGAGCCAACCTGCAAGCCGTACGGCATCCCCAGTTATCGCGTCAGCCAGCCGCAGGATCAGCGGATGCCGCCCCATGCCCGATCGGGCAATTCCCAGCAATGGGGAGCCAGTTACGTCGTTTACGTCGCCGGCCTGTATCAGACCGTCGGCAACATCACGCCTGGCACGCGGCTGCGCTTCTCGGTGTTCACGCAGGCCTTCAATTGCAGCGACGATCGCGGCTGCTTTGGCGGCGTGGGCGAGGTGGGCAAGTCTTACGAGCCGGGCTTCAATGCGCTGCGCGTGGGCATCGATCCCACCGGCGGCACCAACGCCTTCAGTACCAGTATCGTGTGGTCGGCCTTCGCCAATCCGCTCGACGCCTTTGTGCAGCAATCGGTTGAAGCGGTGGCCCAGAGTGCCAGCGTCACCGTGTTTATCTCGTCCGCACCCGATTACCCCGAAAAGCACCTGGACATCTATGTGGACGATGCCAGTCTGATCGCCGTAGGTCAGGGCGAAGTGCCAACCGCCGTACCGGCGACACCGGGCACACCCGCGCCCACGGCCACTCCCAGCACGCCGCAACCGACATCGACTATTCCGCCGAATACCGGCACGTACACCGTTCAATCGGGCGACACGCTATCCGCCATTGCGCAGACTTACAACCTCACGCTCGATCAACTGCTGGCGCTCAACCCCGGTTTGACGCGAGAGAGCATCCTGCAAGTTGGACAGGTGATCAACATCGGCGGCACGCCACAACCGGCAACGCCGACCGCCGCTCCGACGGCAACGCCCGAACCGACGACCGCCCTGACGACGACTGTGGCTCCGACCACGACGCTGGTGACTTCGACACCCGTGTCTACTGACACGCCCGCGCCCAATGGCACGCCCGCATTGGCCAATTCCGGCTTATGCTTAAGCGCCTTTGACGATGTGGATGGCAGCGGCACGCGTGAGCCGGCCGAGATGGCCGTGATCGCCGGCGCACGCTTCGAGGTGGTCGATGTTCAGAATCAGGCCGTCGCGTCTTACACCAGCGATGGCGTCGAAAACCTGCACTGCCTGGGCAATCTACCCGATGGCCGTTACACCATCAGCATCACGCCGCCCGCCGGACACACGGCCACGACCGATGTCAAGTGGTCGGTATCGCTGTTGTCTGGCACCAGCGTCAACGTCAACTTTGGCAGCCGTGTCGCGCCCATCGCTACCGCCACACCCGCCGCTGAGGCGGCACCCACCGCCCAGGCCGCAGCCGCTGCGACACCCGCTCCGGCCGCGCGCAGCACGGGCGTGCCGCTGGGCCTGTTGGTCGGCGGCGCCCTGGTCCTGCTGGCTATGGCCGCCCTCGCCTTTGCCGTCAGCTCACGCCGTCGCTAATACTCGCGTCCGGGTCCTATTTATGCGCTTTCAATTTCCTGCACGACTGGCGGCCATCATCAGTTTGATGGCCGTTGTCGGTCTGATGGTGCTGCCGATCAATCTCGATGTGCGCTCCGCGCAAGGCCAGGCCGCGGCCACCGCCACACCCCGATCGACCTCCACCCCGATCGCGGGCGTCCCAGGTACGGGTGTTCCGATCACGTACACCGTGAAAAGCGGCGATGCCTTCAACGCCATCGCGCGCCAATTCAATTTGACGCCGCAACAGTTGCAGGCCTTTAACGCCATCACCAACACCAGCGTCATTCAGGTCGGTCAGATATTGATCGTGGGTGTCAGCACCTTCACGCCCACGCCCGCATCCACGAATACGCCCGCCCCCACGCCGACGGTCGCGCCCACCAAAACACCCACAGCCGCGCCGACTGAAACATCCACGGTCGAGCCAACGGCTGCGTCCACCATTGAGCCGACCGACGAACTGGCCCCAACCAATCAACCGGGTTCCACCTCCGTGCCGGCAGCGATTGAGCCGGCGGCAGCCGCGAGCGCGCCCACGGCCACCAGCGTTCCGATCGACGTTGTCCTCGTCGGCGTGTTGATGGTCTTCGCCGTCATCGGCATATTCATCGGCTTCCGCACCCAGCGCTATTAATCGCGGTCATGTTCAGTCATCCTGCGCGCCGCCTGCTTCGATCACCTCTCACGCTGATCGGCCTGATCGCGGCGGTGACGCTGATCGCCGCCTATCAGGTCCGCGCGCCGCTGGTGTTGGACATGGCCGCCGACAGCGAAGAGATTTACCTGACGCGCGGATTTTATCCGCCGGAAGAAACCTTCGGCATCACCTATCGCTGGACCAGCGGCGATTCGCAGCTGATTTTCCCCGGTGTGGGCAGCGGCAACGCGCTGAAACTCAGCCTGAATCTGCACGAATTTCGTCCCGCACCGTTGATGCCGCAGCCCGTCACGCTTGCATTGAACGGGCGCGACGTTATCTCCCTCACGCCCGACACGAATCTACAAGCCTACGCGTTTGATCTGCCGCCGATTACCGATCTGCGCGGCGACGCCGTCATCGATCTGCGGTCGGACACGTTCATCCCCAAAGACAGCATTCCCAATAGTACGGATGATCGATCGCTGGGGCTGTTCGTCGATCAAGTTAAGTTGGACTACGGCGCGGGCATCATCGTACCGCCGTTGACTACGTGGCTGCTGCTCATCGCCAGCGTGATCGGCGCGTACGGGCTGAGTAAGTCAATCGGCTGGAGTCAGCGCGTTAGTGCCTTCATTGGCGCTGTCATGTTGTTGATCGTGAGCGCGGGCGTGATCGGCTATCGCACCTTCATCGCGCACAATGCGCCGTGGCTGGCCGCGACCGTGATTGCGAGTTGGTTGATTGCGTTGCGATTGCAGGATGCAAGAGGCAAGAGGCAGGATGCATTAGCGCCAGCCCCGGCTGTCGTTCGTCCTGCGTCGTCTGTCGTCGCGTTTATCATCGCGCTCGTCCTTGTGTGGCGCAGCGTGCTGGTACTCGTGCCCATTTTCGGCGAAGCCGCCCAAGGCGTGCGCGAATGCTGCCCGGAGGTGCTGCCCAAACCGGTCGAGTCGTGGCATGAGGCCGTGTTTACCACCTGGTATCGCTGGGACGCGATCTGGTATGGCAGCATCGCGCAGGACGGCTATCAATACCTGGGCGAGCGCGAAGCGTCGAATGTGGCGTTTTTTCCGGGCTTTCCGCTGTTGAACGGCGTCCTCAGCCGCGTGACCACTTTGCCCGTGAACGTGAGCGGGCCGATCGTGTCCACGCTGTTGACGCTGGTCGCGTGCTGGCTGATATATCGCCTGACGCTGCGCGAGACAAACGATGACGATACTGCCCGACGATCAATCATCTACTGGCTGGCGTTTCCGGCGGCGTATTATCTGGCGCTGGGTTTCAGCGAGGCGCTTTACACGGTAGCGGTATTAGCGGCGTTTACTTTGGCGCGTGACGGCAAATGGGGCTGGAGCGGTCTGGCTGCTTTCGCGGCGGGCTTAACGCGCTTGCATGGCGCGTTGTTGATCGCACCGCTGGCCTATGAGTATCTGCGCCAGCAGCGCTGGCAGTGGCGCTCGATTTTCAGACCACAGGTCATCAGCACCCTGGGCGCGCCGTTGGGCGTGCTGGCTTTCTTCGGCTATCTGGGCGTCCAGTTTGGCAATCCGCTGGCCTACTTCGACGTGCAAACGCTCTTCTTCAAAGGCATCCGCGCCGAGGCGTTTCCCACGTTTCCGGGCACGACGCTGGCCAACTCGATCCACGGTCTGCTGAACAATACGCCGTCAACTGAGAGCATCGCCGTGGTCAGCGCGCTGTTACTGTTGCTGTTTCTAACGCTGGAAACGTGGGCACGCCTGCCGCGTATCTATGGTGTCTACATGCTCGTCGTCGTGTTGTTCTCGCTCACCAGCGGCGATCTGATCTCGTTGCCGCGCTTCGTCGTGCCGATGTTCCCCGGCTTCATGGCGCTGAGCCTGATGGGTCGCAGACCCTGGCTCGATCGATTGATCTTGATCGTCTTCCTGATCTTACAGGGGGTCCTCGCACTGATGTTCACCAAAGGTTACTGGATTGCCTAACTTCCACGCACCACGCCCTACGCACCCCGCGTGGTTCGTGATGCGTGTTGCGTGACGTTACTTCAACAGCAAGTAGCGGCTGATCTCAATATACTGCGTCGGCGCATCCACATACACTCGCTCGCCAGTCTCTTTGATGCGCGGCCCCAGCAGCGGCGCGGGATCGATGTGCGCCCACGTCAGCGCGGATACATACACCATCGCCGGTTCGGACGTCGTCTTGCGCAGCAGTTGAATCAGGTTGAACATCGCCTTGTCGTCTTCGGCCAGCAGCCAGATTTTATCGGCAAACGTGTATGGCGTGCCCTGCGGGATGAACCAGCCATCCGTCACCACCACGCGCTCCGGCGAGTTCCCGATCACCTCCGACATGAACTCGCTGGACACCTGACTGCGGTGTATGAACTCGACGCCGCGCCACGTGGAGTAACCTCCCGCGATGAACAACATGGCGCTGAGCAGCGCCAATCTGATGCGATCACCGCGCCCGATTGAGGCCCACATCCGATCGAGCCGTGTGACGATCACGATCGCCAACGGCGCGATCGCCGGCAGCAGGAAGCGTGGCCCCCATTGAGTGCCGCCCTCGAATGGACTAATGAGCAGCACCAGTCCAATGAAGGCGAGCGACGTGATCAACAAGAATCGAACGGGGGCGAGGTAGTGTGTGCCGGGTGAGGCGAGTGGCACGAGCAGCAGCGCCACCAACGGGAATGTGGTAAGCAAATCGTTGGGGCGTTGGTCCTGTGTCAATCGCCACGTTGTCAGGGCAGCCATGCCGATCAACAGCGCCGTTAATAGCCAGCGCCCGCCGCGCTGCAAACCAACGGGCGACCTCTGAATTCGTTGCAACACCGCAAGGCCTATGGCCAACACCACCGCACCGATCAGCAACGCGACCAACACGTCCTGTCCCGCGCCATCGATCGGCCACAGCATCACTTCATTATGGCCGGTGGTGTCGCCCAGCCGCGTCAGCATTTGATCGCCGCCCAGACCGGGGAGATTCTGCGCCAGGCGCGGCCCCAGCGGGCTGCCCCAGGCGATCGTTTCGTACAGCCACCATGGCCCGGCGATCAAGAGGCCGCCCAGCGCCACCCACCGCAGCGGCAGTAACACTCGCTCGATCATGTGCCGCGGCGAGTAGGTCTCCAGCGCTGCCGAGGCCGATCCGGCGCGCCGAATCGTCGTCCAACCAATGATGACGGCGATCGGATATACGTACAGTTCAGCGCGCATCGTCAGGCTCAGGCCCATTGCCGCGCCCGCTACAATCAGCCAGCGCGTCGGCGAATAGGCTTCATTCGCCTTGATCAAAGCGGTCAGCGCAAGCAGCGCCAACAGCGTGCCCAGAGTGTGCTCCCAGAATTCCAGCGAATAGATCAGCAACGGGCTGCTGACGCCGATCACGATCGGGACAAGTGAGGCCCATCGGGAGGGCGACACCCGCCAGGCCAGCCACGCCGCCACGATCACGATCAACACGCCGCTCAACCATGGCACGATCAACAGTCCGGCGTGACCCAGCAGCGCATACAGCGGCACGCTGATCCAGATGAAGGGCGAGGTGTATTCGGAGTAGGGCAGGCCGTTTTGCCACAGAAACCACGGCGGCACAAACGGCGAGTACTTATGTTCCGGGTCATAGATTGCGCCGGGATAATCGATCGGCGCGAGCAGTTGGCCGGTGTGCAGAATGCCCTGCACCTGCCACAACTTCACGCCCGCATCACTCGACGCGAAACCGTGCACCGTGGCGCTGTGTGCAGCCAGCGCCGTGTAAAGGATGGCCACAGCCAGCACTGACAGTTGTAATAAGCGGCGCGGTGCCGACCAGATCGATTGAATCACTCTCATTTCGTTTCTCACACCTGTGGCTCAAACTTGAGATTAGTACGCCTCGAACACAGCCCGCTAGCGCGACAGGCTAATTGGCTCTGTCTCAACGTGATCGATCTGTATCCCATCAGCCGCGTTGATTACCGGCACGCGCGCGCCCGTCCGCGCGTCGTATAACCCGATCGACAGGCGATATTGCCCGGGCGGCACTTGTGATCCCAATGGAATCACGTGCCGATCGAGATACACTTCGCCGGGCTGCCAGCACGTCATCAGCGGGGAGCCCGCTTGCGGGCGGCCATCGGCCTGTGCCACGATTTGACCACTCGCGTCAACCACGTGGTTGAACACCACATACGGTCGATCGATCTGACGCAGGTCGCGCCAGTAGAGCGTCAAAATGAGTTGATCTTGATCGGGCTGGGTTTCGTACCCGATCAGCCGGGCCATGCCGCTGAAATCGGCCTGCGCTGTGGTGGCCGAGCCAGGCAGTGCGGCGACGGTTTCGCGCGGCGGCAGCCCGTACAGCCCCACTTCCATGACGCGCAGCACACCCAGCATCACGACGACCTGCACAACCAGCAAACTCCAGATTCCCGCCCACACTCGGCCGCGATTTGGGAGCCTGGCAAACAACTGCGCCACAACGACCACAGCCAGAGGCATAAACATCATCCACGTGCGCGCCGTTTCGTCACGCGCCGGATCGACGATGGACAGGATCACCAACCCCAGACCCAATGAGATCGATAACACATCAATCGCACCCGATCGGGCCTGGCGGATCGATCGGATGGTGATGACCGCTAATAACAGTGCAACCGGTAAGCCGCCGAATACGGCAAATTCGTACGGATGATTGATCAGCCACGTCAACCGATCGAATTCATAGCCGGTATGGATCGGATACATCGCCGTCACAATCTGCATCAGACTCACGCCGTACACAGCCTGATAGACGCTCCAGACCGAGAACACGCCCATCAGCGCGGCAGCCAACGCCCACAGCAGGAATTTCAAATCGCGCCAGAGATTGCTGCGTTCAACTAAATATCCCAGTAAAATATACAACATTAGAAACAGCGCCAGGGCGGCTGTGCCCAGCTCAAGAAAGGTGCTGATCGACAGCAAACTGCCCGCGATAAAAAACCAGCGCGCTTGCCGGCGGCGCAGGCCAGCATCCATCGCCAGCCAGGTAAAGACCGCCAGGCACGGATAGACTTGAGACCACGAGCCGGGGAATAGCACCGCCGAAGGCACGCTGACCCACATTGCGGCGGCAAACAGGCCAGCTCGTGCACCGAATCGATCTTTCGCCAGTTTGAACACACCTAACACTGTGAGCAGGTTGGCCAGCAGCGGCAACACCATGCCTGCCAGCGCGCTCGCCAGCTGGTCGTCGGACAGCAGCATCAGATTGACGTCGTTGCATTCCAGACGGCGAAACCACAAGGCGACGGGCCGCGCCACATCTGGCACGGCCTCAAAGACGCGGGCTGTCGCCCAGTAGATCAGAGGGATGCCGGGTGGGTGAACTTGCGGGTGAATAGGGAAAGTGGGCATCAGCGCGGGATATTGCCGCAGGAAATCATCCACACTGCCGATCTGGTGACCAACGGTAAAGTAGCCGTTTGCCGCCACATCCACCGCCCGATCGAACAGCGCTTCCAGCGGATTCAGGCGTTCAACACGCAGAGCTAACAACTGGACAAGCGGCGCGGCGATGATCAAGCCCATCAGCCCGACGGCGATCCAACGCCGGGCGCGTCCGGCCACCGCCCGCCGATCGATCCACCATACGCCGAGCGCCACCGCGCTGAGCGCGACGATGACCGGCCAGACGAACTCCCACCGGCCCGTCGGCCAGCGCGCCCAGCGCCATTCTTCCGGTCCGCGGACAAGCGGCGTAAGATCGAAAACCAGGACTAAGCTATAGACGGCAACGACTGCGGCAGTGATTAGCCAAACACGCCGAGCCATCATTTGATAACCACACGTGTGGCACTTAGGTTGCCCGAATGCGACATACTAGACTTGCCTTATAGAATTTGGAGCGCCGTCACTTAGCGGCGCAGATGATACGGCACATCGATGATCACCCGTTGATAGCCGCGATTGCGCCGATTATACAACAGCGCCGATTTGATCAGCGACGCCGATTGATTGTGCAGCAGGCTGTGCCACCATCGGGCGGGCACAAATTCCGGCAGCACCACGGCCGCTTGCTGGCCGTCATTGTGCAGCAGATCGGTTTCATCGAGGAATTCCAGCAGCGGCTCCACGATCGATCGATACGGCGACGGCTTGATCACCAGCGGCACGTCCGGGAACCAATCGTGCCACGTTTCGCGCACGCGCTCGCCTGTGCCCGGTTCAAATTCGACGTACACCACCGTCACATCATTCGCGATCGATCGCGCAAAATCGATCGCGTCCACGATGCCGCGATGCACGCCAGAAATAGGCATGACCACGCGCGGGGCTGGAAACGGCTTGATCGAGGGCGGCAGGCCGCGCAGCGTCAACTGTCTTCCCACATCTCGATAATGCGCGCGGATCCGATAGAATACCGCTACCATCATCGGGATCAGCGCGATCGTGATCCACGCCCCTTCCGCGAATTTGCTGATCGCCACCACGCCAACCGTCACGGCCGTTACAATCGCGCCGAGGCCGTTGGCAAACATCTTCAGCAGCCAGCGCGAGTCGCGCCGCGAGTTATGCTCGCGCCACCAGTGCACCACCATGCCCGTCTGCGACAACGTAAAAGCCAGAAACGCGCCGATGGCAAACAGCGGAATCAGCGCGTGCGTGTCGCCGTTGAAGATCACGATCAGGCCGCCGCCCACCAGCGACAACACGACGATGCCGTTGGCAAACACCAGTCGATCGCCCAGGCCCATCAATTGGCGGGGCAGAAAACCTTCCTTAGCCAGCAGGGCCGCCACGCGCGGAAAGCCGGCAAAACTGGTATTGGCCGCCACGCCCAGAATCAGCAGCGTCGAAAACTGCACCACGAAATACGGCAAACCCGGCCCCAGAATGCGCCGCGCCAACGCCGACAAAATCGTTTCGTCCGGCCCGGCCACCACCGCAAAGGCCTGCGTCAACCCGATGCTGCCCACAAACAGCGCGCCCATCAAGGCAGCCATGGCGATCAACGTGCGGCCGGCATTCTTCGACTCTGGCGGTTTGAAGACCGGCACACCATTGCTCATCGCTTCGATACCCGTCAGGGCCGTGCAGCCTGTAGCGAACGTGTGCAAGACGATGTACAGGCTCAACTCTTGAGTGGGCAGTGGCGCATTCGCGCTCAACGAGCCTGGTCCTTCGATCAGCAAACGCACGACACCAACGGCCAACATCAAGAAGAACGCGATCAGAAACACGTACACGGGCACGGCCATAAACGTGCCCGTTTCACGCAGGCCGCGCAAATTGATCAGCGTGATGAGCGCCACCAGAATCAGCGACAACTCCACCCGATAAAGCCATAACGCTGGAAAGGCCGAAGCGATGGCCGCCACGCCGGCCGTGGCGCTCACCGCGACGTTCAACACGTAATCGATCGTTAAGGCCGTCGCCGCGATCAGGCCCGCCAGCGTGCCCAGATTCTCGCGCGCCACGATGAACGATCCGCCGCCGGACGGATAGGCGTGGATCGTCTGAAAATAAGACAGCGCCACGATGATCAACAGCCCGGCAATCGTCAACCCGATCGGCCATGCCAGCAGCAGGCCCGCGCTGCCCGCGACGACTAAACCGAGATAAATCTCCTGATTGGCATACGCAATCGACGACAACGCATCCGGCGAAAACGCCGCGAGTGCGCGCAGTTTGTTGAGTCGGTTATCGGCCAGTTGATGCGTGGGTAACGGAGGACCAATCAGCAGATGTTTGATCTTATCGATCATGCAACCTCGCGCGGTGAGTGGGTGTGCGTCAATTATGCCGCACGAATGGCCGAAGTGAAAATTCCGAGGACTGCCAGTCCGATGGCGACGGCGAAGCTGGCCGTCACGCCCATCACGATCGCGGTCGCGCCCGCCGCCGCGTTCTGGGCCTGCACCGTTGTAAACACTGCGCCCGCCAGACCCACACCCAACACCATGCCCACGTTGCGCGCACTCGCCAGCACCCCGGCTGCAATGCCCTGGCGATGTTTCGGCGCGGCCCCCATCAACGCGCTGCTGTTCGGCGCGATGAACGTCCCCGTGCCAAAGCCCACCACCGCCAGCGCCAGGGTCACCTCACTCGTCGTCGATTGCAGCGTCAACCGCGACAGCAGCCACAGGCCCAGGGCCAGCACCAGCATGCCAGACACACTCAACACGCGCGCCCCGATCCGATCGGATAACTGGCCGCTAAGCGGCGCAACGATCGCCATCACAATGGGTTGTGTGGTCAGAATCAGCCCGGCCTGTGACGGTGACAGACTGCGGCCCTGAATCAGGTAAAACGGCAACAGAAACAGAATCATGTAGACGCACACGTAATTCAAAATCGCGCTGGCCGTCGAGGCGGAAAACGTGCGGCTGCGAAACAACGTCAAATCGAGCATGGGATTGGCGACGCGCCCCTCGATCACAATGAAGATGACCAGCAGCATCAACGCGCCGCTCAACAGACCGAGGATCGCGGGCGAGGTCCAGCCCCAACTCGAACCTTGATTCAAGCCCAGCAATAGCGCGATCAGGCCCGCCATAAAGACGGCGGCCCCCGCCCGATCGAATTTCTCGGCCCGTTCGGCTGGAGCATCCCTGGGGATAAAGCGCCAACTCAGCCACAGGGCCAGCAGGCCGACGGGCACGTTGATGTAAAACACCGCGCGCCAACTGAATTGCTCCGTCAACCAGCCGCCCAGTGACGGGCCGACCGTCAGGCCCAGATACGTCATCGTGCCCTGCAAGCCCAGCGCACGGCCGCGTTCGCTGGCGGGAAAATTTTTCGTCAATATCGCGGGCGAGTTGGCAAATAACATCGCCGCGCCCAGAGCCTGAATCGCTCGTGAACCGATCAACATCAGCGGCGACTGCGCCAGTCCGCACAGGGCCGAACTGGCAATGAAGATCGTGAAGCCCGTCAGGTACACCGGCCTGTGGCCGCGCAGATCGCCCAATCGGCCGAAACTCAACAACAGGCCGCTGACCACCAGTAGATAAACCGTCACCACCCATTCCATCGTCGCCACGTCGCTGCGAAAATCGCGCGTGGTCACGGGCAGCGTCGTGTTGACCACGCTGCCATCCAACGCCGACATGAACGTGCCTACGCCGATGGCGAGCAGGACGAGCCATTTGTGATCGAGCCGAGTCCGTTTGGCGAGAGGTGTTGTGGTCTGCATGGTTAGTCCAGATAGGAAGCCAGATCCGACGATCGCAGAATCGGTCATGGGTTACGGTTCAAGTTGCAGATCGATCGAGCGAATGGCGAAACTTAAAGCGCGATCGTCGCCGCCGCCATAATCACTTAAGCGGAAGTTGCCCGCTTGCAGATTCAGTGTGATGATTTGCAGGCCGGGTTCAAGTTCCAGCGGCACCCGGAGTTCTTGGTTGAGCACGGCCGGCACGCTGGCCACCACCCGATCACCAATTGATACGTTCAGCATGCCGTGTCGATCGGGACTGGCAACGGCGCTGGGATCGGCGGCCGACGGATCAAACAACAAGCCCAGTGTGATCACAAGCTGCGCAGATTGCTGGCGCGTGGACACCACATTCAACGCGGCCGGCGATGCGGCCCAACGCCAATCGTCTTCACGCGCGTACCAGTTTGTGCTCAGCGTTAACGTCGTGGTCAGCGCGGTCGGTGCCACCGTGAAAACCTGCGTCAACTCGTCGTCAACGATCGGCGGCTGATCGCCGAACATCTTCTTGATCAATTGCTGCGCTTCAGTTTCACCCCGGCTGCCCGGCCGATAATCGGCATACTCCGGCTGCGGCTTGTGAAACACCACGTAACGATAGTTGTAATGCAACAGATCAAACTGGCCGTTGAGTGTGCAATCGATGACGCGGCCATCGACCAGCACATCCTCATTGCGCGGCTGCCTGGCAAAGAAACAGGGCAGAAATGGGTGTTGCGGGTAATTGAAAGACAGATAACCGACCGCGATCCCTTTGTGATGGGTCATCTGGTAGACCTGATAATGTGACGAGTAGACATCACTGGCGGTGCCGGGCAAAGGCTTGACGGGTAGATCAAACACACCGTACGTCGCCGGATCATTCGCAATCTGCTGATAGAAAGCGGGCGTCGTTCGCAGTTGTTCCTGCGGCCACGCGTGCGGCCACGTTTCGATCAGCAAGCCCGCAATTGCCAGTAACCCGATCGGATGGCGCCACCGGCGCGCGCGTTGTACCAACCAGGTCAGACCGTAACTGGCCGTCATCCCGAAGCCCACAAAACCGATCAGCATGAAGCGGCCCGGGGCACGCATAAAATCCAGGCCGGGCAATGCCGTCAACACGGCATAGGGCAGCATAATCGGCAATTTGTATTCGGTGAACTCGGTCGCGCCCAGGACTTTTAGTTGCGGACCCAGGGCAAAGAGCACGCAGGCTATACCAAACAACAACCAGCGCCATGCCGATCGATTGCGGCTGACGACGGCCAGGCCGCACAGCAGGAGACCGATGTACGACAGCGAGACCGTTGTCTCAATCGTGCCATGGATTTCATGCGCTTCCAGCCAGTTTTTAGTGCTGGCACCGAACAACCACGAGCCGGGAGCGGGCAGGAAGAATTCCACGAGATCCGGTGCGAGGTCGGCCGAGGCCAGGTTTCGATTCCGGGTTACTGGAATTTGAGCCGCGGCCTGTTGAATCACAATCAGCGCCGGAACGGTACATGCCAGGATCGAAAGACCAATCAGCAATTCACGCCGCAGCAGCTGCCACCCTTGTCGTCGCTCGCCAGAGAACCACACCATGAGCAGGAAAAGACCTACGGCCAGAGCCGCCAGTATAAAGTGCCAGCCATCATAGAAGAGTGTAATGAGCAGCAGGACGCCCACCAGTATCGCCCAACGCCGGCCGCGCTTTAGATCCAGAGCGCGATGCAGCGCCAACAAAATCAGCGGCGGGAAACCGAGGAAGGTCTTATCGAGGTGGCCT
>JAUQXD010000381.1 GCA_030834835.1 Thermoflexales bacterium
GTCTTCACAACCCGATTGTTCGATCAGCGCTTTCTGGCGCTTGCGTTCGGCGTAGAGCGCCGTTTGCCAGTCGAGTGACACCGCTTCAAGCGTCGAAGCCACGATCGCGATCGTCTCGCCTGGTTCCAGCGTCACGTGGAACTGTCCGGCGGCGTACAGGTCTTCCACATCGTCCAGACCGCGTTCGGTCTCGACGCGATGCTTGAATTTGTGATACCAGCGCTCGATGGGCGTGTACGTGCCGCGTTCGATCGTGACAAAGTAGGGCGGCACTTCGTCCAATGCGTCCACGCGCAGGCTGGTCGGCGTGTGCGTGAGCGTGGGCACCCAATCGCCGGTCGTGGAGTTGTGATGATCGCGGTAGGTGCACAGCACTTTCAGATCAAGATGGATCGGGTCAGAACCGCGCGCGTGGGTGTAGGTCACAAAGGTCGTGGGCTGGCCGTGCGGCAGCCAGATGCGCTTGACCAGCTGTGCCTCGGCCAGGGCATACGTCCAGGTGGGAATGGCGCCATCCAGGGCAAAGGACTCAATCAAGCGATAAGCAGGCGGCTCAATCGCGCCGTCAGCCCATTCGTTGGCGTCGAGTTTATAGACCACGCCGCGCAGATGCACGGTCGCCTCGATTTTGGCGACCAGCAGGGTGCGGCCTACCGGCGCGGCCAACGCCGCTACCAGGATACCGTGATAGCAGCGCGTATTGGCCCCGGCCACCGCGCCGCAGGCATAGCTGCCCTGGCCGTTGGTCACCAGCCACTCGCGGCGCAGCGCCTGTTCGGCGTCGCCGCAAATATCGCGCCCCAATTCAAGCATGCTGGCCCCCTTCCGCCGGGAATAGAACCACAAAGGCACGGTGTTGCAGAGCAATTATAAATCACCCTGCTCCCCCGTGCCTTCTGGGTTGCGTGTCTGCTTGAGTCGTGTAACGCTAGGTGCTTAGAACTGAGTTGTCTTCGCCGAAGCCGTTGGGCACGTAGTCATCCGCGGCCCAATCATTCTCCCAGCGAGCGCCGTCGATCCAGTAACGGAATTGATACTGCTGGCCGACCGGCAGATTGATCGATCCGGCGTACACGCCGTCTTTCTTGCGCTTCTTCAACAGCGTCGCGTCTTTGTCCCAGCTATTGAAGTCACCCACTACCGAAACGCTTTCGGCGCCGTTCGCGGGCAGTTCAAAGGTGACCTTCACCTTCTTGCCGCCAGCCATAGTTGTCTTTTTGATCATGATTATTTTCCCCTCTTTGGTTAAAACTGTTGCACGCAAACGAAGGGAATTATAACCGAAAACGCCCAATCACGGGAACACCCGAATGGGTTACGACTTGAGTTCGACCAGCGTGTGGATTTGCTGGACCAGCGCAGGCGTATCGATGCTCTTCAGCATCACGCTGTCGGCCCCGGCCTCACGCGCGGCCCGCACTTCGTCGGTCGCGTCGACATAGGACGGCAGCACGATGATGGCCGCTTCGGGGCAGCGGGGCTTGATGGCCTGGCAGACCATCATGTTGAAGTGCGTGATGCGCGAGATGCCCAGGATAACGACATCCGGGCAAGTGGCGGCGACATCGGCCACGTAATCCAGCGTGCAGTCAAACGTGCCCACCACTTCAAACTGTCCGTCGACGCCGAGACGCGGCCCCAGCGAGCGGTAGACCGCCGGGTTCTCGCACATCAGGGCGATGCGGATCGTTGTAGCAGGTACATCGGGGTGGGCATTCATGGCAGACAGAATACCGCACTTATGCCTGTTACTGGCAGTGCAGAATCACCTATAGGCAGGGTGATCAATGGCATAGATGTAGTGACAACGTCAGAAGACTGTGAAGTGTGTTACGAAGTTAAGACTCAACCGGCGGCGCGGCGGCGGCCTGATCGATCAACCATGTCAGATGGCCGGACAGCGGTTGAATGATCTGCGCGGGAAATTGATCGGGATCGATCGGGGTGTGAGACACAACCGATTGAAGCGCGGCGGCTTTATCGGCTCCCGCTACGAGGAAGATCACGTGTTCGGCATGATTAATGACGGGCGGCGTCAGCGTGATACGATACGCTTTGAGTTTTTCGACAAAGTGCCCAACTACCCAACGCTGCTGTTCGTGAATTGCGTCAGTGCCCGGAAACAGCGAAGCCGTGTGCGCGTCAGCGCCGAGGCCGAGCAGAACCAGATCGAAGTGCGGCCACTCAACCGGACCAAACACTGCGCGCAGTTCCGCCGTATAGTTGCTGGCCGCCTGCGTCGGGTTGATTTCGCCCTGCATGCGATGCACGTTTTGCTCAGGAATGGGCACATGCGCCAGTAACGCCTCGCACGCCATGCGATAGTTGCTGTCGGCATCCTCGGGCGGCACGCAGCGCTCA
>JAUQXD010000382.1 GCA_030834835.1 Thermoflexales bacterium
GCAATCGGCCATCGTCAACATCACGCGTTACGGAGCCAACGACACGGGCGCCGAAGGCAGTGTGCGGCATGCGACGTTTACTCTGAACGGGCAAGAGTTCATGTGCATCGACAGCGCCGCGGTGCACGCGTTCACGTTTACGCCGTCCATTTCACTGTACGTGCGCTGTGAGTCTGAAGAAGAAATCGATCGGGTGTTCGCGGCCCTATCGGCTGGTGGACAGGTTTTGATGCCGCTCGATCAATATCCGTTCAGTCGAAAGTTCGGCTGGCTATCGGATAAATTCGGCGTCTCCTGGCAATTGAGCCTGGAGGACAGCCTTCAGGAGAAACCATGAAGCAGTGTGCCAATGGAGTGTTTGAAGTTACCCTCACCCCGCAAGGGGAACCAGACACCGCGCCCGGCGCAACGCTGGGGCGAATGTCGATCGACAAGCAATTTCAGGGCGATCTGGCAGGTGTGGGCAAAGGCGAAATGTTGAGCGCCATCACCGATGTGGCCGGCTCAGCCGTCTACGTCGCTATCGAGCGTGTGACTGGCGCGCTGCATGGCCGCCAGGGCAGCTTCACCTTTCAGCATTCAGGCAACTCGTACCGGGGCACACAACAACTTGCCATCACGGTCGTGCCCGATTCTGGCGCGGAGGAACTCAGTGGTCTCACGGGTGAGTTGTCGCTCAACATCGTGGATGGCAGGCACTTCTACACATTCGAGTATTCGCTGCCCGATTCGACATCGGCTATCTGACCGCAACCGGTCCAAACCTTAAAAGGAGCAAAACATGAGCGGTGTACGAGTATTGGTTGGCACGCGCAAAGGTGCGTTCATTCTAACGTCGAACGAAAAGCGCAAGCGCTGGAAAGTCAGCGGGCCGCATTTTGCGGGCTGGGAGATTTATCACATCAACGGCTCGCCCGCCGATCCCGATCGATTGTATGCGTCGCAAAGCAACGGCTGGTTCGGGCAGATCATTCAACGCTCCAGCAATGGCGGCCAAACGTGGGAAACGCCCGGCGGCGGCCCGGAACAAGGGCCGGACGGCATGCCGCGCGGTGAAAGCAACAAGTTTGTTTACGAAGGCGAAGTGGGCACGCATCAGTGGTACGACGGCACGCAACATCCGTGGGAATTCAAACGGGTGTGGCAACTCAAGCCGTCGCTGACCGATCCTGATACAGTTTATGCCGGTGTCGAAGATGCCGCGCTATTCAAGTCGATTGATGGCGGCCATTCGTGGCACGAACTCGCGGGCTTGCGCAAAGTGAAGGGAGATCAGTGGATGCCGGGTGCTGGCGGGATGTGCCTGCACACGATTTTGTTAGATCACACCAATCCCGATCGGATTTTCGTGGCCATCTCGGCCGCGGGCGCGTTCCGCACCGACGATGGTGGCCAGACGTGGCGGGCGATCAACAACGGCCTTAAGTCGGCGTATGAATTGCCCGAGGCTACGCCGGAAGTCGGTCACTGCGTCCATAACCTGGCCATGCACCCCTCGCGGCCCAACGTGCTGTTCATGCAGAAGCACTGGGATGTCAATCGCAGCGACGATGCGGGCGATTCGTGGCACGAGGTCAGCGGCAATCTACCGACGGACTTCGGCTTCCCGATTGGCGTGCACGCCCACGAGCCGGAAACGATCTACGTGGTGCCAATCAAAAGCGATTCCGAACATTATCCGCCCGATGGCAAACTGCGCGTCTATCGCAGTCGCAGCGGTGGCAATGAGTGGGAAGCGCTGACCAAAGGTCTGCCGCAAAAAGATTGCTACGTCAACGTGTTGCGCAGCGCGCTGGCCGTCGATTCGCTCGATTCGTGCGGCATCTACTTTGGCACCACGGGCGGACAAGTGTATGCCTCCGCCGATTCCGGCGATAGCTGGTCGGCCATCGTTCACGATCTGCCGCCGGTGTTGTCGGTCGAGGTTCAAACGCTGCCATGATCCGCGTTGCGCTGCCTCATCATCTTCGCACACTGGCGCACGTCGGCAAAGAGGTTGAACTCCAGGTCGATGAGCCGGTGACGCTGGGCAGAGTGCTGGATGCTGTGGAAGCACAGTATCCAGTGCTGCGCGGCACCATCCGCGATCACGTCACGCACCAACGCCGGGCTTTCATTCGATTCTTTGCCTGCGGACAGGACCTGTCACATCAGCCGCCGGATACGCCCCTGCCCGATGCCATTGTGACAGGGGCTGAGCCTTTTCGAGTGGTAGGCGCGATGGCTGGCGGCTGAAAAAAATATACCTATGACACACAACGATGATCTCCTAAACCGGGTGAGGGCGGCTCTGGCGCACATTCCGCACGTCGATGAAAAGAGGATGTTCGGCGGCACAGCATTCATGGTGAGCGGGAAGATGTGCGTCACTGTGAATAAGGAACGAATCATGTGCCGCATCGACCCGGCGTTCCACAACGCCGCGCTGGAACGCACAGGCTGTCGGGCCGTGATCATGAAGGGGCGACCCTATCGAGGCTATGTGTACGTCGATGCTGCGGTCTTAACCACGACGAGCGATCTTGAGTACTGGGTTGGCCTGGCGCTCGACTACAACCCGAAGGCAAAGGCCTCAGCCCGGACAAGGAGCCGTCGCCCAGCCTGATCGTGATCGGCGCAGAACCGTTTCGCGTGGTGGGCGCGATGGCAGGCGGGTAGCGTGATTGGAATTCAGATCAATACTGAGTTAGGCGACAATCATAAGAGAGGAGACTCAAAGTGACTAAGGTGACACCGTTCCTAATGTTTAATGATCAACTTGAGGCTGCAATCGCTTTCTACACCGCTACATTTCCAGGTTCTGAAATAAAGAACGTAGCCCGAACTGGCGAGGACGGCCCAATCACTTCTGCCGAAATCGTCATCGGTGGGCAGTTCTTCATGGCTTACAACGGTGGCCCATACTTCAAATTCTCCGAGGGCTTCTCGCTCTTTGTTGATTGCGAGGATCAGGAAGAGGTTGATGAGTATTGGAGCAAGCTCGTCAGTGCTGGCGCAACGCCATCTCAATGCGGCTGGATTACCGACCAGTTCGGCGTCACCTGGCAAATCGTCCCCAGGCGTTTCATGGAACTCATTGCCGATAAGAATCCAAAAAAGGTACAGGCGGTGATGAAAGCGATGATGAGCATGATAAAGCTCGATGTCGCAGCACTGGAGAGGGCATACGATGACGCATAGCAACAGCATGCAACGGACGGCGCTCCGCGACGCCGGTGAATCGGAACGTTAGACAGCCGATAGACTGTACCAATGAACATTGAGTTCAACGGCGAAATTTGGTTTTGGAAGGGACCCGCCCCATGGTTCTTCGTCACCGTTCCGGCGGAGCAAAGCAGCGACCTGAAAGGAATATCAGGCTTCGTGACCTACGGCTGGGGCGTGAGTCCGGTGCGGGTTCGGATCGGTCAAACCGAGTTTCAGACGTCCCTGTTTCCAAAAGACGATCGCTACCTGGTGCCCATCAAGGCGAGTGTTCGAAAAGCAGAGAAACTGGATGAAGGGGACAACGTGACAGTCTGGCTCGAAGTAGGTTGATAAACGGATAAACAGGAGTCCACATGACCCATTCTCAACCTCAAGGCTTTCTCGCCATCCCGACCGCTGGTACAGGCCCCGGCGTTTTGGTGTTGCATGCCTGGTGGGGGTTAAACGACACGATCAAGGCGTTGTGCAACCGACTGGCCGAAGCCGGTTTTGTGGCCTTCGCCCCGGACCTCTATCATGGCAAGGTCGCAGCCACCATCGCCGAGGCTGAAGTCCTGAGCAAAGCACTGGATGCCAACTTCTTACAGGCCAGGGCGGAAGTCGTTGAGGCAACCCGGTTTCTCAACGAACGGGCTGGATCAGCCGATCGGGGTCTGGCTGCGATCGGCTTCTCGTTGGGCGCCTCGTATGCGCTGGACATTTCAAATACTGCGCCCGAATCCATCCGCGCTGTCGTGGTCTTTTACGGGACCTGGGTTGAGGACTTGAGCCACTCGCACGCCGCCTATCTGGGTCACTTCGCCGAGCATGATCCGTTTGAGGAGCGAGCCAGTGTCGATCGTCTGGAAGAATATCTCCGGCGCATTGGCCGCCCGGCGACGTTCTATCATTACCCCGGGACTGAACACTGGTTCTTTGAACCGGATCGCCCGGAGTACAACCAGGCCGCAGCGAATCTGGCCTTGGAGCGAACGTTGACCTTCTTACAGGAAATCGGATCAAACCATGCCACTCAACATTGAGTTGGGCGGCTGACTCTATAGAACATTGGGCAAAATAAGAATCATGAAAAAGAAAATCACCATCACGCCAGTCTTTGTTGCCGACCTGCTCGCCGAGGGCGAGCGGATGCCGGTCTACGTGCACATCATCGACCATCCCGATGCGCGTGTGCTGGTCGACACCGGCATGACGGAACTGCACCCGGCGGGAGCCGATCTTGATCCCCGCCTCCGTCCATTGAGCAATCAGGACTTCGATCTCGCCGGCATTGACATCGTCGTCAACACACACCTGCACTTCGACCACTGTGGTGGCAACCACCTCTTCGCCGGCAAGCCGATCTACGTCCAGCGTCAGGAACTCGACGACGCGCGCAGCATGGACGACTACACTATTCGCGAGTGGGTCGATGCGCCCGGCGTGCGGTACGTGCCGGTCGACGGCGAGCTCGAACTGCTTCCCGGGCTCCGGCTCGTCCCGGCGCCGGGCCACACACGCGGGTTGCAGGTGGTCGTCGTCGAGACTGGCGGACGTCCGATCGTCGTCGGCGGCGACGTGGCGGTTTGGTTCGGCGAGCTCGACGAGCCGCATACCGAAGGCCAGTTGCGGGTGCTCGCGCTTGACCCCGAGCTGGTCTGGCTCACGCACGTGGACAAGCCGTGGCGACCTGGTCATGAGGCTTAATGCTTTTCTAGCCAGGGCAGGGATGGCATCGCGGCGCCCACCCACCTGCCACTAACGCTCACCGTTGGGCGGTTCAGATTCGCAGGGATCACTTACACAGAACAAAGGGCTGTAATTTTCTCAATGAACGTAAGGGGTCAAAATGGCTGAGATGAAAACGAAGGTGAATGAGGCGAGCGTCGAGGGATTTTTGAATAAGGTAGAAGACGAGCAAAAGCGCAAGGATTGCTTTGAGATCGTCCAGATCATGAAGCAGGTGACGAAGCAAGAGCCAAAAATGTGGGGACCTGCCATTATCGGCTTTGGCTCATATCATTACAAGTATGAAAGTGGGCGGGAAGGCGATATGCCGCAGATCGGATTCTCCCCCCGCAAACAGAACATCACGCTCTATATTGGGGTAGGCGACGACTCTGACAACCCACTGCTCAAGAAACTTGGCAAATATACAACGGGCAAGGTTTGCTTGTATATTAAGAAACTGGCCGATGTTGACAGAAACATTTTGCAGAAACTGATCGCGGACTCATTCAAAAGGGCTCTTTGATCGGGGTGCGCCTTAAGTCATCTGAAAAATGTCGTCCCGACACAGAGAAGGAGTTTATCATGAGATTCAACAGCTTCTATCCGGTAATCATGACCCACGACGTAGTGGGATCGAGGGCATTCTACACAAGACTCTTTGGTTTCCAGGTGGCGTTCGAGACTGATTGGTACGTCAGCCTGAAGGCTAAGGAATCGCGTTATGAGTTGGCCCTGCTCAACCCCGACCACCCGACCGTTCCTCCGGACTTCCGTCATAAGCTTAGCGGGGGGCTCATTCTAAATTTCGAAGTGGATGATGTGGATTCCGAGTATGAACGGCTCCGGACGACTGGCTTGCCGATCCACCTTGAGCTTCGCTCGGAGGATTTTGGCCAGCGGCACTTCATCACGGCGGACCCGAATGGGGTGCTCATTGATGTGATCAAAGTCATACCTCCTTCAGCGGAGTATGCGACGCACTATGACGAGGAAACGCTTAATGGCATGGAGGGGGATTCCATTGGGTAGTGACCAAAGTTGTGCGTCGATCGTCGAAGAGGGGGAACCATGAGGGTGTCGTCTGGTTTCGCAAGCATCGGCAATGCAAATCTTTTCTACGAAGTTGCCGGCGAGGGGCCAGCTTTCGTGATGATTCATGCGGGCATAGCAGACAGCCGCCAATGGAACACTGAGTTTGCCTACTTCGCAAACAACTACTCCGTTATTCGCTACGACCTGCGCGGCTACGGCAGGAGTGAACCAGCTGACGGCGAGTTTAGCCACATGGGTGATCTGGTAGCCCTGCTCGATCATCTCCAGGTTCGCGAATCCGTTGTGATAATGGGCTGTTCTATGGGAGGCGGCCTGGCACTGGACTTTGCCCTCGCGCACCCATCAAGAGTAAAGGCGCTGATCATGGTGGATGCCGGTCCCGGCGGCCTGGAACTGGTCGTTCCGGCACCACCTCAATTTGCAGAAATTGAGAAAGCCTACGATGCGGGTCAATTAGATCTGGTGGCCGAACTTGAAACCCGGGTCTGGTTCGATGGGACGGGTAGAAAACCTGAACAGGTGAATCAAGCGATGCGTCAGCTGGTCTACGAAATGGATCGACTCGCTCTCTCACATGAGGCAAAGGAATTGGGGACGCGCTTGCCCAATACTCAGGTTCCAGCAGTAGAGCGATTGAATAAGCTGCACGCACCCGTGCTCGTCATCGTCGGTGCGCATGACACACCCTACATGCTGGCTGCCGCTGACTATATAGCGGAAAAGATACCGTCGGCCCGAAAGGTGATCATCGACGATGCGG
>JAUQXD010000383.1 GCA_030834835.1 Thermoflexales bacterium
CGAGTCCGATGCCGTAAACCAAACTGGAGTTCGCTCCACGGCATTAGGGAAACATCCGGCTAGTTTTTGGCATAGCGCACTGCCGCCCTTAACTTCACATTCCCGTGAATAGTTCGCGCGTGTGCTCTTCAAGCGACAGCGTCTGCCCGATCCGCCACGCTACCACAAAGGCTTCGTCACCCAGCGCGGCACGCGCCGCCGCCTGATATTGTTCCGCCTCGCGCCGATCGGCCGCTTCCAGCGTTCCGCCCGATTCTCGCAACAACCGATCGGCCAGGCCAAACAACTGCGCCGCCCGTTCCGCGTCGGTCGATGTGTTCAGCGCCGCGTGGTAACACGCTAGGCTCATAACGCACGAGGCCACATTCACCACATCGCCGATCTCGCGGAACAACGCTAAGCCGTTCAGCAAGTGCCGCCGCGCAGAGTCCAACTCGCCAGCGGCGATCTCAACCTGCGCCAGATTGGACATGGCCACGGCGATGCTGCGTTGATGGCCCGTCTGCTGCGCGAATTCCAGACTGGCCTGATAGTGTTCGCGGCTCACCGCATAATCGCCGGCGGCCCGCAGCGATTCGCCCAACGCATTGTGCGCGTAAGCTAACCCTTGCAGTTCGCCTTCGTCTGCGTACAACTTCAACGCCTCACGCTGGTACTTCGTCGCTTGAGCGTAATCGCCGCGATGCATGGCGCGCGCTCCCAAAGCCGTCAGCGCCCCCGCGATGCCGCTGGCATCTTCCGATCTTTCCCACAAACGCAAGCTTCGCTCCAGATGCGCAGTTGCCACGGTTTCGTCGCGCTTGACGGCCGCCAGAACGCCCGCGCCCCATTCCGCCTGCGCTCGCAAGGCCAGATGCGCTGTGGGCTGATGTCGCGCTGCTTGCAAGGCGCGCGTGGTCCAGGTGTAACCCTCGCTCAAATAGCAGCGATACCGCCAGTATTTCCACAGGGCCACGCACAGCCGCAGCGCCAGTTCGATCCGATCTCGATCACGATCGTCGTGCAGCAGCCACGTCAAGGCCGCGCGAAAGTTGTCGCGGTCTTGCTCCAGCCGATTGAGCCACTGCGCCTGATCGATGCCGGTGAGGGCCGGTTCGATGCGTTCGGCCAGCACCGTGAAGTAAGCGGCGTGCTGCTGCCGCGCCGCGGCCTCCTCACCGCTCTGCGCCAGTCGCTCTGCCGCGAACTCGCGAATGGTTTCCAGCAGCCTGAAACGCAGAGCGTTATCGGCTTCTGGCTGCACTTGCACCAGACTCTTCGCCAACAACGCGCTCAACGTGCCGATGGGATCGTCGACGACGTTGAGGGCCTGCAATGCTTCCGAAGTGAAGCCACCCGCAAAGACGCTCAGCGCGCGGAATAAGTGCTGTTCGAGCGGGTTGAGCTGGCGATAACTCCACGCAATGGCCTCGCTTAACGTGCGCTGATGCGCCGGGCGATGCCGCGTGCCGCGCATCGTCAACGGCTGATGTTCAATCAACCGCTGCAACAGATCCTGCGGCGTAAAGACCTGACTTTGCCCGGCGGCGAGTTCGATCGCCAGCGGCAGCCCGTCGAGGCGCGCACAGATCGCGGCGATGGTTGCGGCATTCGCGGAGGTCAACGCGAACGCCGGCTGCACGGCGCGCGCGCGCTCGACAAACAGGGCGATCGCCGGATAGTGCAGCAGGTCTTTTAGGGGTGGCAGATGATCGCGATTAGGCAAGGACAACGGCGCGACGATGAACGTCTGCTCGCCGTAGACTTCCAGCGCGCTGCGACTGGTCACGACGGCTTTCGCCTGCGGCGCAGCCGAGAGGATTTCGGCAATGATAGGTGCGGCGTCGATCACTTGCTCGAAGTTATCGATCGCCAGCAGCGCCTGACGATCACGCAGGCCGTCGCTCAGCAGCTGCACTTCATCGGCGGGGGGATCGATCGGGGCTGGTAAGCCGATCGAGACGCGCAAAGCGGCCGCGACAAGCTGATGATCGGCGATCGCCGAGAGATCGATCCAATATGCGCCATCGACAAAGTGCTGCTGCGCCGCGCGCGCCAGTTGTAAGGCCAGCCGCGTCTTGCCAACCCCCGGCGGACCGAGCAAAGTGATCAGCCGCACGCCGGGATCGATGAGCAATGCCTGCAAGTGATCGAGTTCGCCGGTGCGGCCGATGAGGGGCAGCAGGGGAGCGGGGAGATTTGAAGTTGGAGGTTGGAGGTTGGACGCTGCGCGTGGAAGTTGGATGGGCGCGGTCGATTCGACGATCTCTTCGGCGATGATGGCGCGGCGGGTGATGCGGGTGAAGGCGGCTGAACCAGCCGGGGCTGAATCAGCCGGGCCGCGTGAAGCCGCCGCGAGTTCCAACAGGCGCGTCGTCAGGTGCGGCTCCGCCTGCAAATTGAGTGCGGGAATGAATAGCGCCGCCAGCGTCGTCAAGTCGGGCAGGCGCTGATCGTTTTCGAGCAGCGAAATCTGTGCCACGCTGTAACCCACCGCCGCACCCAGCTCACGCTGCGTCAAGCGTGCCCGCTTGCGCAGATAGTGCAAAAACGCTCCGAAGGTTGTAAAGGATTCGGCTAAGTCGTGCGCTGTCCCCATGACATGATTCTAACTGGAAGTTGTAAAAAAATGCAAACATTTCGCCGGGGCTTGCGGGTAACATCAAAGCGTCGGTTTGCCGCAGGCAGGCTAACGAAGTTTCGACAATTTCAAATCCATCGCCAGGCGAAGGAACGCAATGGTTATGCTGCGCATAGAACACCCCGTCCCCAATTTTGAGGGCTGGAAGCAGGCCTTCGACAGCGATCCAGTCGGGCGCGAGAAGTCAGGCGTGCGCCGTTACCAGATTTTGCGCGCGATCGATGATCCCAACTTCGTCATGATCGATCTCGAATTCGATACCGTGCCGCAGGCCGAGGCGTTGCTGGCCGCCATGCGCGTGGTGTGGGGGCGCGTCGAGGGCACGATCATGACGAATCCCAGGGCGCGGATCGCCGAGGTGGCGGAGACAAAGTCGTACTAAAGTCAAGGGAGAAGAACACCATGCGAAAGTTTACAGCGCTGCGCGGGCGGCTGGTCTGCCTCGCAGTCTGTGGCGCCTGTGTGGTGGTCAGCGCATCTCTGGCGCTGGCTGCGCCACATGACTCGAATATCCGGGGCGATTTAGACTTGTCTCCGGCAAGCGGTGTGGTCGGTACTGGCACGCCGGACAGCTGCACCGAAGCCGCGCTCGATGCGGCACTGGCGGGCGGAGGACTTGTCACCTTCAACTGCGGCGCAGCGCCCCATACGATTGTCCTGACCGACTATAAGCCGATCGCCGCGAACACGGAGATTCAGGGCGGTACTCTCATTACCCTCAGCGGCAACAACACGACGTCTATCTTTCAGGTGTTCTCAGGCAAAACGCTGACTTTGAGCGACATCACTCTGCGTGAAGGTCAGGGCACCTTCGGCGCGATTCAAAACTTCGGGACGCTGAACCTGATCAACAGTCAGCTCATCTCCAACACGGCCACACTCTCCGGCGGGGCCATCGAGAACTCTGGCGAGCTGAATCTCCGCGATAGCGTTGTTACCCGTAACCAGGCCAGCCAACGAGGCGGCGGTATCTACAATGATGGCGGCACAGTGACCATTCAAGGCAGTGATATCTACAGTAACACAGCTCAGCGTGGCGGTGGCCTTTACAATGTCACTGATTCGTCCCTATTGCTTGATGGCAGTACGCTGCGCGGCAACTCAGCCGCTGTCCATGGCGGCGGCCTGTTCAATGAT
>JAUQXD010000384.1 GCA_030834835.1 Thermoflexales bacterium
ATCGGCGCCGCGCTGAAGTCGGCAGACACAGGTGTATAGACGGTGATGTAGTTGGTGCGAGTCAGGATCGAACTGCCACCAAGACCGCTGGCGCTCAAAGTCACCGTGTATGATCCAGCAATTGTGTAAATGTATGTTGGATTCGTGACAGTGGCCGTCAGGCCATCGCCGAAATTCCAGAATAAGTCGGTGTAGTCGCCGGTCGATTGATTGGTGAAGGTGACGGTCAGCGGATATGCGCCCGTAATTGGCGCAGCACTGAAGTCTGCCGAGACCGGTGTGTAGACCGTGATGTAGTTGGTGCGGGTCAGGGTACTCACGGTCATCGGCGTGCCGATCTGAAGTGTGACGGTGTACGCTCCCGGCAAAGTGTACGTGTGAGTGGGATTGATGACCGTGCTGGTAATAGCGTCCCCGAAGTCCCACGTGCGTGTGAGGACCTCGCCGATCGATTGATCCACGAAGTTTACCGCCAACGGCGCAGGGCCAGACAGAGGCGCAGCGCTAAAGTCGACTCTCCCGAACAGGCGATCGGCAATATCCTGAAAAGCAGCATGCGCAGCTATCGCGCTCGACGCAAAATAATAGTTGCCGCACTGCGCGCCAAGGGGAGCGCCTGCACATGGGTCGGTATTTGGGTCGCTATCGTCGCCTACGGCGGCGGCGTAGCGCAGGAATTGCTCGGCCCCGTTTGGATAGCCGGTATCAGGATCGATATATGGACTACCGGCGAATGGCACGCATACAACGGGTGAGCCGGGGTAATACTCGACGTAAGCGCCTGTGCAAACCACTTTTCTACCCAGACCCAGGGAGTAAAGGCGAACCCCCGGTGTACTGCTACTAATGGAATTTACCTGGTCAAAGGCGTAATCCGTAGCGTCGTATCCCGTGCTGGTGATGACATGCTGTGTGGCCCATTGGCTGTCACGGCAGAAGGGCTGGGCGTCTTTGTTGGGGCAAAAGCCGAATAATTCGGAATCTGGATCGGCGGATGCAATGGGATCGGTGGCATCTGCTCCACCTGAGCTAAGTAAGATCACGGTTCGCACTGCGGTCGATGAAATTAGTTGCCCGGTTGCCAGACGGATTGCCCCACCGATATTGGACGTCATGCACTTCCAACGCTGGCCGCCGATATTGATGGTCGGGCAAGGATCGCCCGGGTTACCGCCCGGCGAATGGTCGGACACACGCATATTGGCAATAGCGATCTGGGCTGCATTCAAGTCAAAGCCCAGCGAAAATACAACCTGAGGTTGGCGATCGATGCTGATGACCGCTACTCGATCATACCCTGGCCGAAGGCGATCGACGAAATCTCGCGCGCCATTCTTCACTGTTTGGAAAGGATAGCAGGGCTTAGTCGGATCGTCGTTACAGGCCCTGATACACGCGTTGGTATATAGGCCGGCATCAAGACCAATCGCGCCAAG
>JAUQXD010000385.1 GCA_030834835.1 Thermoflexales bacterium
CTGCGCCCGAGGTAGAATCAATACTCATTTCGCTATGCTATAATCGATAGGATGATGACACCCATGCCAATCGACGGGCAAATCAAAGAAAAAGTCGTCAAAGACGGCATTACCATCAAAGGCGGCCGGGACGGGCTGGCGATTACGCTTGGACCCGGAGCATGGCACAACACCCTGGCCGCCCTGGAAGAGCGCATCGCCGCCACGCCGGAGTTTTTCAAGGGCGCGCGGGTGGTACTCAACGTCGGCACGCGCGTGTTGCTGGAAGTGGACGCGCGCGCCGTGCGCGACATGCTGGCCCAGTACGATGTCGTCCTGTGGGGACTGATCAGCGAAGACGACGAGACCAAACACATGGCCGACGTGATGGGCCTGAATGCCGAGCTGCCCCGACCGGAACCCCGGTCCCGATCGCCCGAGCCGACCGTCGCCGGCCCGATCGAGTCCGCGCTGCCCGACGATCCCGATGCCGGTCTGCTGACGCGGCGCACACTGCGCTCCGGTCAGCAATTGCGACATCCCGGCAGCATCGCCCTGATCGGCGACGTGAACCCGGGCGCGGAGATTGTGGCAGGCGGCGACATCATCGTGTGGGGCAAACTGCGCGGCACGGTGCATGCGGGCGCAATGGGCGACGAGGACGCGCAGGTGTGCGCGCTGGACATGCAACCCACTCAATTGCGCATCGCCCAGCACATTGCACGCTCGCCAGAGGGCCGCCGTCGTAAGCCCAGCCCGGAAGTGGCCCGCGTGCGCAAAGGCCAGATCGTCGTCGAGTCGTGGGAAGTGAAGTGAATGCATAATTCATAATTCATAATTGATAATGCATAGTTGAGATCGTGGGCCGCAAGAAACAGACTGCTGTCCGGGGTCAAATATGCATTAAGCACTATGAATTATGCATTTGGAGGCTTGAATGGCCGCACGGGTAATCACGATCACCTCCGGCAAAGGGGGAGTGGGCAAGACCACGACGACTGCCAATATCAGCGTGGCGCTGGCGCTGATGGGCAAGCGCGTCGTCTGCCTGGATGCCGACATCGGCCTGCGGAATCTGGATGTGGTGCTGGGGCTGGAAAACCGCATCATCTACGACGTGGTCGACGTGATCGAGGGCCGCTGCACCCTGCGCCAGGCGCTGATCAAAGACAAGCGGCTGCCGGAACTATTGCTGCTGCCCGCCTCACAGAAGCGGGATAAGAGCGCCATCAACGGCGATGATTTAGTCAAAGTCTGCGACGACCTGCGCGCCGAACACGATTTCATCTTGATCGATTCCGCCGCCGGCATTGAGGAAGGTTTCCGTACGGCGATTGCGCCGGCCGATGAGGTCGTGATCATCACCAACCCGGAAGTCTCGGCCGTGCGGGATGCCGATCGAGTGGTGGGGCTGATCGAAGCGGCCGAGAAAGGCCCGGCGCGCCTGATCGTCAATCGCCTGAAGCCCCGGCTCGTGCAGCGCGGTGATATGCTGGATACGGAAGACGTGCTGGATATTCTGGCCATCGACCTGATTGGCATTGTGCCTGAAGACGAAAATGTGCTAATATCCACCAACAAGGGCAATCCGGCCGCGTTTGAAGACAAGTCGCCGGCGGGCAAGGCCTTCCGACATATTGCGCGGCGACTCAACGGCGAAGACGTGCCGTTTCAAACGTTTCGCGAGCAGCAGAGTTTGTTTGGGCGCATGTCGCGTCTATTTCGCCGTGACGGGAGATCAGCATGAACTTCTGGCAACGTCTGCGGGGCGGATCGCAACCGTCCAGTCGTGAGCTCGCCAGGCAGCGCTTGCAGCTGGTGCTGGTACATGATCGCAACCAGATCGAACCTGGCATGCTGGAACATATCAAGGACGAAATCATTGCCGTGATCTCCAAGCACGTCGAGATCGACCCGGAGCATGTGGAAGTGACGTTTTCACACGGCGAGCACGAGAACCGGTTGACGGCCGACATTCCGTTACTGACGCGCGTGCGAACACGCAGATAATTCTTATGGCTATTCTCCGCAACACGTATCAAACCGCCGACATGCGCCGCAGCGGCTGGCGCTTTTTCGACTACTTCACGCTGATCCTGGTCATCGCGCTGATTACGCTGGGCGTGTTAATGATCAACAGCGCCACGTTGAACTCCACCGATCCCGATCTGGCCGGGGCGGCGCGCCGCCAGACCATCTACGCGGTGGTCGGCATCGCGATCATGCTGGTCACCGCCACGATCGATTATCGCATCTGGCAAAATGCGCGGCACGGCCTGTACGGTGCGGCCATTGTCTTCCTGCTCATTACGCTGGTCTTCGGCACGGGCGAAATCGGCGGGGTGGGTCGCTGGCTCACCTTTCTGGAAGCCTTTCCCGTGCAGCCCGCCGAGCTGGCCAAGGTACTGATGATTCTGTCACTGGCCGGCTTTCTGGCCGATCGCCGCGACGAAATGGATCAGTTTAAGAACGTGGCCTTGTCGCTGGTGTATATCGGCATCCCGGCCGGTTTGATCTTCCTGCAACCCAACCTCAGCACGGCCGTTGTGTTCATCTTTATCTGGCTGGGTATGATGATCACGACCGGCGTGAAGGCGCGGCATCTGGCCATCATTGGCGGACTGGGAATCGCCGCGATGCCGATCGTGTGGCTGGCGATGGCCCAGTATCAGCGCGATCGGTTGCTGGCATTTCTCAACCCCGATCGAAATCCGGCTGCAAAATACAATCTCGATCAAGCCCTGATCGGCATCGGCAGCGGCGGCTGGCTGGGTCAGGGCTACAGCACCGGCACGCAAAGCCAGCTGCACTTTTTGAAAGTACGCCACACTGACTTTATCTTTTCGGTTACGGCCGAGGAGTTGGGCTTTGTTGGCGCGGTGTTGTTATTGGTCCTGTTCGGGCTGCTGCTCTATCGGTTGCTGCGCATCGCCGATAAATCGCGCGACGCCTACGGTGAATTGATCGTGGTCGGCGTGGCCGCGATGATCTTCTTTCAGACGGTCATCAACATCGCCATGAATTTGAACATGGGCGTGGTGGCCGGCCTGCCTCTGCCCATGGTCAGTTACGGCGGCAGTTCGCTCATCACCATGTTACTCGCGATCGGTCTGGCGCAAAGCGTCATCATGCGCCACAAGACGATCGAATTCTAGCTTACATTTTCGGACGCAGGTTTCGCGGATGTCGCAGATGAAGTACAATACTGCGACCATTTGTGACCTCTGCGTCCGATTTTTCTGGAGATCAACCATGACAGTTCGCGTTCGGTTTGCCCCCAGCCCGACCGGTTTTCTGCACGTCGGCGGCCTGCGCACGGCCCTGTTTAACTGGTTGTTTGCGCGCAAGATGAATGGCACGTTTATTCTGCGGTTGGAAGACACCGATCAGAAACGCTTCACGCCCGGCGGAGTGCGCGCCATCATGGAAGGCTTGCAGTGGCTGGGCTTGCAGTGGGACGAAGGCCCGAGCCGCGCCGAACTGCGCAAGATGCAAACGAATGAAGACTGGGACGGTGCACCCGATGTGGGCGGCAACTTCGGGCCGTACATCCAATCGCAGCGGCTGCCGATCTATCAGGCCGCCGTGGATGAACTGTTGGCGCAGGGCAAAGCCTATCGCTGCGATTGCACCGCCGTGCGGCTGGATGCCATGCGCAAAGAGCAGATGGCGCGCAAAGAATCGACGCACTACGATCGCCACTGCCGCAACAAAGCCGCAGGCGAAGTTGATCCGAGTAAGCCGCACGTCGTGCGCATCGCCGTGCCGCTCGAAGGCACGACGACCGTGCACGATCTGATTCGCGGCGACATCACGGTTGATTACGCCAAACTCGACGACTTCGTCATTCTCAAATCCGATGGGTTCCCCACGTACCACCTGGCCGCAATGGTGGACGATCACGCGATGCAGATCACGCACGTGCTGCGCGGCGACGAATGGCTGCCGTCGTTGCCGAAGCACTACCTGATCTATCAGTCGTTTGGCTGGGAGCCGCCTGTCTTCGCGCACCTGCCGGTGATCTTGAATCCCAGCGGCAAGGGCAAGATGAGCAAGCGCAAGGCCACCTCAGCAGACAGCGTCTTCGTTTCGGAATTCCGCGAAGAAGGCTACTTGCCGGAAGCGCTGCGCAACTTTCTGGCGTTCGTGGGTTGGGCGCCGGGCAGCGGCATCGAGAAAGAGATCATGCCCATCGACGAGTTGATCGAGCTCTTCGATCTGGCGCACGTCAATCCCGCGCCGGCGGCGTTTCCATATGACAAACTCGATTGGATGAACGGCATGTACATCCGCGCCCTGCCCGCCGATGAGTTGGCGAAGCGCATTTATCCGTTCTTGATCAGCGCTGGCATTGAAGCGGATGTCGATCGCCTGATCAAGATCACGCCGGACATTCAAGAGCGTTTGGAGACCTTGCAGGACGCTGTGGCGGCCACCGACTTCCTATTTGCAGAGCACGTGTCACCCGATCCAAAGCAGTTGATCGGCAAAGGCATGACGGTGGAGCAAACGCTCAGCGTGCTGCAACAGGCCGAACAAGTGATCAGCACCTTCGAGCCGTTCGAGGCTGAGCCGCTGGAGCATGCTTTCCGTGCCGCCGCCGATGCGAGTGGCCTGAAGCCCGGCCCGTTCTTCACGCCGCTGCGTGTGGCGGTGACAGGCAAGACCGTCTCGCCCCCGTTGTTTGGATCGATCGTGGCGTTGGGCCGCGAAAGAACGATCGAGCGGTTGAAGAACGCACAACAATTGTTGTCGAACTGATCAGGTCTGCTATAATAACCACGAAGTCCACTAAGTTCACGAAGATTACTTCGTGTTTCTTGGTGTCCTTCGTGGTTCATTTTTTGATTGAGGAATTTCATCATGTCCGATCTAGAGAACATCAAGCCCACCGATTTTATCCGTGAAGCCGTCGTCGAAGATTTGAAGGCCGGCCGCTTCACCAGAGTGCACACACGCTTCCCGCCCGAACCGAACGGCTATCTGCACATCGGCCACACCAAGGCGCTGATCATTGATTTTGGCATCGCGCAGGAGTTTGGCGGGCTGTGCAATCTGCGCTACGACGACACCAACCCGACCAAAGAAGATGTGGAGTACGTCGATGCGATCAAGGATGACATCACGTGGCTGGGTTTCTCGTGGGACGATCGGGAGTATTACGCGTCCGATTATTTCCCTCAACTGTATGAGATGGCCGTGAAGTTAATCAAGAAGGGCAAAGCCTACGTCGACGATCAGACGCCCGACGAAGTCAGTACCAATCGCGGCACGCTGACCGAACCCGGCAAGGACAGCCCGTGGCGCAATCGCTCGGTTGAGGAGAACCTCGATCTGTTCGAGCGCATGAAGAACGGCGAGTTCCCCGACGGCACGCGCACGCTGCGCGCCAAAATCGATATGGCGTCCGGCAATTTCCTGATGCGCGACCCCGTGATGTATCGCATCCTGCACGAACCGGCGCATCATCGATCGGGCAAGCAGTGGTGCATCTACCCGATGTACGACTTCGCGCACGGGCAGAGTGATTCGCTCGAGGGGATCACGCATTCGCTGTGTTCGCTCGAATATGAAATCCATCGCCCCTTATATGAATGGTTTTTGAACGAACTGGAAATCTATGCGCCGCGCCAGATCGAGTTTGCGCGCCTCAACATCAACTACACCGTGATGAGCAAGCGCAAGTTGCGGCGGCTGGTGGAAGAAGGCCACGTCACCGGCTGGGATGATGCCCGCATGCCGACGCTGCGCGGGCTGCGGCGACGCGGCTTCACGCGCGAATCGATCCATGACTTCATCAATCGCGTGGGTGTCGCCAAGTCGGACAGCGTGGTCGATGTGGCCCTGCTGGAAGCGTGCCTGCGCGAAGACCTGAACAAACGCGCCTTACGCCGCATGGCCGTCTTGCGCCCGATTAAGCTGGTCATCGACAACTATCCCGCCGATCAAGTCGAGTACATGGACGTGATCAACAATCCCGAGGATGCCAGCGCGGGCACGCGGAAGTTGCCGTTTAGCAACGTGCTCTACATTGAGCAGGAAGACTTTCAGGAAGTGCCGCCGCCGAAGTATTACCGTTTATTCCCTGGCAACGAAGTGCGGCTTCGCTCGGCTTACGTCATCAAGTGCACTGGCGTCGTGAAAGACGACGCGGGCAATGTGCTAGAAGTCCACGCGACGTATGATCCCGCCACGCGCGGCGGCGACACGCCCGATGGCCGCAAGATCAAATCGACGCTGCACTGGGTGTCGGCCGCGCACGCCATTCCGGCGGAGGTGCGCCTGTACGATCGGCTGTTTAACCGGCCCGATCCTGAAGCCGGCGACGAGGGTTTCCTGGGCTGCCTGAATCCGAATTCACTGACCGTGCTGAACAACTGCCAGATCGAAGGCAGTCTCGCGGATACGCAGCCGGGCGATCGGTTCCAGTTTGAGCGGCAGGGTTACTTCTGCGCGGATATTGAATCCACGCCCGGGCATCTGGTGTTCAACCTCGCAGTGGCGCTGAGGGATACGTGGGCCAAGATCGAGAAGAAGGGCAAATAATTCCTTCAACAGATACTACCTCGACAATGTAGATTCCCTGAGTTGCCACAAGAGAACGCAAAGAACACAGGAGAAGGGCTGCTTTGTCTTTGCGATCTGTGTGTTCTTTTGCGGCTAATTTAACATTGTCGCGCTACGCAAACGGATAATCGGATGAGTGCCATCCGATTATCCGTTTCTTATCCGCAGAGAACTACCATCCGCAATCCCCACCAACTTTGCACTCACATCCCACAACTGTCGCCTGAGTTTCACATCTTTCGTTTTGGGTGAGGCCCCGCCCGCGGCCCTGCTCTCGAAGTAGTTGCCAGTCACCTGTGCCACTTCCGGCGAACTGGCGAGGTAAACCGATAGCGCCGCGCCCTGCTCTGGCGTCCAACCATTGGTCCAGCCCCAGCCGGCGTCCAACAATTTTGTCGCCACGACGCCGGGATGCAATGCGTTAACCGTGACCCCGCTGCCTTTCAATCGTTCGGCCAGTTCGAACGTAAACAGCACATTGCCCAGTTTGGCTACTTTGTAAGCGTCCACGCTGTTGTACCGTCGTTC
>JAUQXD010000386.1 GCA_030834835.1 Thermoflexales bacterium
CATACCCGCGAAAGGTCAGTTGTTGTTAGTCGTCAAGGGACTTTGTGAGAGCCGTGAGCTGACCGCGCCGCGCGCTTCAATTGCGGTCGGTGCACTATCGTGGCATAATCGCGCGACACCCGATCCGCCAGGATCGAATGAGCGAGGAGCACGCCCCATGAGAAAGAGCAGAAGACTGAAGCGGTTTGCGGTATTGGCTGTGATGATGATTGCAGTTGGCGCCCTGCCATTAGTTTCTCAGGTGGCGGCTCGTCCACAATGGACAGGCACCGGTCACTTTGTGCAGGAAGCCATCGGATACACGCTCTCTCCCTACACCGTGCAGCCCAATTTCCGTCAGGCATCCACCAGCACCAGTGCGGGTAATTCCACCATCAGTAGTGCAGATGTCGCCGATCTCTTTGTTAACTTCGATTTTGATACAAGCGGCAGAACTATCTATGTGGTCTATACGACAGACGATACGGCTCCTAACAAGACCAATGGCACTTCCGCCACTGCTACATTCTCAAGTTACTGGAATCCCAATCGCACCTGGCGAGTAACCATCCCGGCGCATACTCCTGGCACCACGGTAAATTACGTCTTCTATGCCAGCAATGACACTTTAGCTAACGGTTGGGGGCGAATCTCAGGAATGCTGACGAGTCGAGACAGTAGCCAGTACCAGACGACCTGGGCGGAAGATGACAGCGCCTATTTCACATACACTGTTACTGATGTTTCGACGCCAACACCTACTCCAACTTCTACTTCCACCCCCACGCCAACTCCAACACCCACCGCGACATCGACGCCCACCTCGACCCCAACTCCTATTCCTGTCCCTATCACCGTCTCCAACGCCAAAGCGATCTGGCTTGACGCCGACACAATCGCCTGGAACGGCGTGGCCGGATCGAGTTACAGGCTGCTCTATGATCCCGATGGTGGGCTGACCACCGCCGCCGAGGCCATAGCGTGTAGTTTCCCGTCACCGGCCAATCCCTGCTACGTGAATCTCACGACCGGCGGCACGGTGAGCGGCTACTCGAAAAATCCCAACGCCACCGGCCTGACACGATTGACGACCGGTTTATCGACTGACAACGCAAAGTTCTTGCTCAAAGGTCAGGCGGTCGTCGCCAGTTATGATGGCGGCGGTGCGCGGCTCGATGCGACCCGCACCCAGACTCAGGGCGTGCTCGATTCTCTGTATGCGGCCAGCGCGAAGACGCAGACCCTGGGTGTAACTTATAACGGCAGTGTGCCCTCGATCAAGTTGTGGGCACCCACGGCTAAGTCAGTGACGTTGCGACGTTACGCTACATCAAACGGTTCTGAAGCAGGCAACGTCGCCATGACGCTTGATGCGGCATCCGGCGTGTGGAACGTCACCGGAGAGTCTACCTGGGATCGCCAGTTCTATCTCTTCGACGTTCTAGTCTACGTCCCGAGTGTAGATGCGGTGGTCAACAATCTCGTCACTGATCCGTATGCAATCAGCCTATCACAAGACGGATCAGCCAGCGGCGACGTGCGCAGTCAGTTCGTCAATCTGGCCGACGCCGATCTGAAGCCGACCGGCTGGGATAGTCTGTCCAAACCAACGCTGGCTGCACCTGAAGATATTGTCATCTATGAGATGCACATCCGCGATTTCAGCATCAACGACACCACGGTGACCACCGGCGATCGGGGCACGTATCAGGCCTTCACCTACGATGGCACTGGACCACATCCTAACACTACGCTCTCGAATGGCATGGATCATTTGCTCAAATTGAAAGATGCCGGTTTGACGCACGTGCATCTGTTGCCGGCCTTCGATATTGCCTCGGTGATCGAACCAGCGGGGCAGCGTACCGAGCCGTCAATCGGTTTCAATCCGGCCACCGATCGCGCATCTGAAACGCCCCAGGCCGCCGTCGGCGCAGCCCGCGCCACCGACGGTTTCAACTGGGGCTACGATCCCTATCATTATGGTGTGCCTGAAGGGTCGTACAGCACCAATCCCGATGGCGTGACGCGCATCCTGGAGTTCCGCGACATGGTCTCGGCGCTCAATCGAAACGGCCTGCGCGTGGTGATGGATGTGGTCTACAATCATACGGCGGCCAGCGGGCAAGAAGAGAAATCGGTGTTGGATAAGATCGTGCCCGGCTATTACTACCGCTACGATACTAGCGGCAACCTCTACACCACATCGTGCTGCTCCGACACCGCGTCGGAGTACGAGATGTTCGAGAAGCTGATGATCGACACGCTGAAGCGGTGGGCGGTGGATTACAAGGTGGACGGTTTCCGCTTCGACCTGATGAACTTCCATACGCGCCAAAACATGCTGAACATCAAGACCGAGCTTGGGTCAATGACAGCGGGCGCGACCGGTGTGGATGGCAGCCAGATTTATCTCTACGGCGAAGGCTGGGACTTCGGCTCGGCGCTGAGCAAGGACTTCACCAACTGTACAGGCGGTTGGTGCTATGCGGGCAAATACAACATGACCGGCTCGGGCATCGGCGCGTTCAACGACATCATCCGCGATGCCGCGCACGGCGGCTACAGTACGGACTCGCTCCAGATTCGCAAGCAGGGCTTCATCAACGGCCTGAGTTACGATTGGAACGGTTATGAGTACAACAATCGCTACCAATCCGACCTGTGGACGGCCACCGATCAGCTGCGCTCGGCACTACGTGGCAGCGGCACCGATTGGAACGGCCAGGGCAGTCCCTTCACAGACGATCCGCAGGAAGCCATCAACTACGTCGAGAAGCACGACAACGAGACGCTGTTCGATCAGAACGTCTTCAAATTACCGCTCGGGACCGGCATGGCCGATCGGGTGCGCAGCCAGAACATGGGCATCAGCCTGATCGGGTTGGCGCAGGGCATTCCCTTTATCCAGATGGGCTCCGACATCCTGCGATCCAAATCGCTCGATCGCAACAGTTACGATTCCGGCGACTGGTTCAACGCCGTTTACTGGGACAGGAGCAGCAACAACTTCGGCAAAGGTCTGCCGCCAACCGGGGACAACAACAGTCGCTGGAGCATCATGACGCCGCTGCTGAACACCACCGCGCTGGACCCGGCCGCATCTGACATGAACGCAGCGGCCGCGCATCTGCGTGAGGTTCTGCGCATCCGTAAGAGTTCACCGCTGTTCCGATT
>JAUQXD010000387.1 GCA_030834835.1 Thermoflexales bacterium
GGAGAGGTCAGGGTTTTCAGCCATTTCTTCGGCGTTGAGGCCCAGGCCAATCACGCGCTGATACTTCACTTCGCCCGGCAAGTGCGAGCGCCACGCGGACATCAGATCGAGGATGATGCCGTTGGGTGGCACGAGTTCGCGGTAGAGATCGGTCACGGCCTGAATCGCATACAGATCGATGTGCACCACCTTGCGCGGCTCAAGGTAAAACTGCTCATCGGGCGCGGGGTCCTCGCACTCAAAAAACTCTTTCGGCCAGTTGCGCCAGTTGTCAGGGGTTAATTTATACTCGGTCATTTTTTAACCACGAAGGACACGAAGAAACACGAAGCCATGGTAGATTCATTTGACGCGGCGTTCCCATTCCAGACGGCCGTGACTGTTGAAATTGATCAGTATGCCCACGCGAATACCGGTGGCTTTCAAAAAGCCCGGCCCCAGTTCTTTGTGAACTTCAATCGCCGCTCCGACTATAGCAAAAACCTCATCCTTTAGCAACAAGTCAGTCATGCGACTTCTCCTTTGACTTCGTGTTCCTTACGTGGTTGATAGTTTTTCTGTAATAGCGTTGAGCGACATTGCTGGCGAGACAGTATCTTCCGATTCACACGTAATGGCGGCGGCGGCGAGGCCCCGTTTGAGGCACAGGTCGATCGGCTCGTCACGGAGAAGGGCTTCGATCAGGGCAGCGGCCAGCGCGTCGCCCGCGCCGGTAGCATCGACGAGGTTGGCCGGCCGCGCGGGCTGATATAGGCTGCGCGACTCGTCGGCATAAGCAAGGCCGCGCCCCCCAAAGGTGATGACGACGCGCTGCACACCTTGCTTGATCAGCAGCAGCGCTGCCGACACGAGTTTGGCCGGGCCGTCGATCTTCACCTGTGTTAACGCCTGTGCTTCCAGATGATTGCACGTCAACAGGTCAAGCCGATCGAGCAGCGGTTCAAGGCGTGGCGTCAGCGCGACCGAGCCGGGATTGCAATAGAAGAAGGTGTCTTCGGACAGCATCTCACGCAATCGGATGAGGACATCCGCCGGGAGGCCACCATCGCATAACACAGCCGGTGCGGCTTCGATCAGATCGTGCACCTGATCGATATCTTGCGGTTGCAGCGCGTCGAGGATGTCGCCGCTGAACGCGCCCGCGATCTGCCGGTTGTCCGGCGCGAGCATGACGTTGAGCGTTGCAGTGGGCAGCACGTCGGGCAACTTGAGGCGCAGGAGATCGGTCGGGTGGGGGGCCGAGCGCGCAATCGGGTGCACGACAACTCCCGCCGCGCGCGTGAGTTCGATCAGCACCTGCGCCTGCGGATCAGCCCCTAAGATCCCTGCGAACACGATCGGAACGTTGAGGCGCGCCAGGTTCTCTGCCAGGTTGCGGGATACGCCGCCCGCCTTCAACGTGATGCGGCCGGGCACATCCGTCGTCGGGAGCGGGTTGCGCGATAAGCGGGTCTTGATGTCAAGGGCGGCCGTGCCCAGCGCGAAAAGTGGGTGCATGATCACCTCTTAAAACAAACCACGGAGGCCACGGAGCGCACGGAGAAAATACGGTTTCTCCATGAGCTCTGTGCCCTCCGCGGTGAATGGTGCAACGGGTTGGGTCAGTCGTCGATGGGCTGATTCAGCGCCGCCGGAACGTACATCTCGGTGGCATATTCTTTCAGCATGCGCGCCGTACTGAACATGGGGCCAAGTGTACGGATGCTTTCCTTCATCATACGAATCCAGCCGGTGGGTACGCCGGTGCGACTATCCTCATCGTAGTACAGCGGCACGATCGATTGCTCCAACGTATCGAACAGCGACTCGGCGTCGGCCGCGTCTTGCGCTTCCGGATCGCCGTAGTCGGCGTCGCTGCCGATGGCCCAGCCGTTCTCGCCGTTGTAGCCTTCGCGCCACCAGCCGTCGAGGATGGAGAAGTTGAGCACGCCGTTCAGGCCGGCCTTTTCGCCGCTGGTGCCGCTGGCTTCCAGCGGGCGGCGCGGTGTGTTCATCCACACGTCCACGCCCTGCACCAGATGCCGCGCTACATTCATATCGTAGTCTTCCAGAAAAACGAGGCGGCCGCTGAGGCTGGACTCTTTGATGAAGCGATACAGGTCTTGAATGACGCGCTTGCCGGGATCGTCCGCCGGATGCGCCTTGCCCGCGAAGATGAACTGCACAGGGCGGGCGGGATCGTTTACGAGGCGCAGCAGTCGCTTCACATCGCGCAGCATCAACGCCGCGCGCTTATACGTGGCGAAGCGCCGCGCAAACCCGATCGTTAGAGCGTAGGGATCGAGCAGCACGCCGCTGGCGACGATCTGGACCGGATGCGCGTTGCCCCGGCTCCACTGGGCGCGGGCGCGCTCACGCGCAAAGGCCACCAACTGGCGCTTGATGTGCCGTCGCACGGCCCACAATTCGGTATCGGGGATGTCGCGGATCTTGTCCCACATGGCGCGATCGTCGATGCGCGATCGCCAGTCGGCGCCCAGATAGCGCGTGTACAGATCGGCCAGGCGGCGGGCCAGCCAGGTGTTGGTGTGAACGCCGTTCGTGATCGAACCGATGGGCACTTTGTCCACGGCGCGATCGGGCCACAGATGCGCGAACATGCGGCGCGAGACTTCACCGTGCAGTTCGCTGACGCCGTTGATGCGGCTTGAGCAGCGAATCGCCAGCAGCGACATGCTGAACACTTCGCCCCATGCTTCGCGCTGATAGGCCAGCGCCATGAAGCTGTTGCGGTCCAGCCCCAACTGCGGCCAGTAATTGGCAAAATATTTCTCCATCATCCACGTCGGGAACATATCGTGGCCGGCCGGCACGGGCGTGTGCGTGGTGAAGACGCTGCAATCGCGAATACGCGCGACGGCCTGCTCGAACGTGTCGCCCGCTGTCACATATTCGCGGATACGCTCCAGGCTCAGGAACGCCGAATGGCCTTCATTCATGTGGAAGACGGCGGGTTGATAGCCCAGGGCGCGCAGCGCGCGCACACCGCCGATGCCCAGCAGCATCTCCTGCTGCAGGCGGCGTTCCAGATCGCTGTAATACAGGCGCGTGGTCAGTTCGCGATCGGCGGCCGAGTTGGGATCGAGATCGGTATCGATCATGAACAGCGGCACGCGGCCCACCTGCACGCGCCACACGCGGCAGTACACCACCCGATCGGGCATCTCCACCTGAACGGTCAACGGTTGATTGTGGTCGTCCATCACCGGCAGAATGGCCGACTCGGCCAGGTTCAGGTTTTCGTTGATGGCTTCCTGCCAGCCGTCTTCGGCGATGCGCTGGCGGAAGTAACCCTGTCGATACAGGAAACCCACGGCCACCAGCGGCAGGCCCAGATCGCTGGCTTCTTTCAAGTGATCGCCGCTAAGCACGCCCAGGCCGCCCGCATACATGGGCAGCGCTTCGTGCAGGCCAAATTCGGTCGAGAAGTAGGCGATGGAGCGCTCGTTCAAATCGGGGAACTGGCTGCGGGTCCAGGTCGTATCGGCGTTGAGGTAGGCATCGTACGCGGCGATGACGTGCTTGTACTGATCCAGATACGAACTATCCTGCGCCACGGCGTTGAGATTCTTGCGCGCCGCCTGCTGCAACAGCTTTACCGGATTGTGCGAGATGCGCTCCCACAGCACCGGATCGATGAAGCGGTACAGGCGCAGCGCCTCGGGGTGCCACGACCACCACAGGTTGTAGGCCAGGTCGCCCAGCCGCGCGATCGGCTTGGGCAGCGAAAACGTCGGAACGGTTGTGTGAAATTCGGTCACAGTTCATCCCTCCTTGGGTTAAACGCGGGCTATTCTAGCCGCGACCCCCGGATTGTCAAGCATGGCAGGTTGCCAAAATGTGTAAATTGTCAGAACAGCTTGCGATTTAGTTTGCGCGCGGCGTGTACCACGCAGCCTATTCTCGTTCATGGGGCTTCAAGGTATAATCGTCTGCATGAAAGTCATCAACGCGCAGGGCGAAACGCTGCTGCAGCAGGTCAAGTGGTGCGCTTCGTTTGGCACGAAGTTGCGCGGCTTGATGTTCCGCCGTTCGATTGCCGCCGACGAAGGTCTGGTGCTGGCAGAAAGCCGATCGAGCATTGCGGCGACCTCGATTCACATGTTCTTTGTGCCCTTTGACATCGCCGCGATCTGGCTGGACGACGATCGTCGCGTGGTGCACACCGCATTGGCGAAGGCGTGGCATCCGTATTACGCCTCGCCCCAGGCTGCCCGTTACGTGCTGGAAGGCCCGCCCGCTTTGTTGCAGCGCGTGACGATGGGTGAGCAGTTGCAGTTTGAGGAGTAAAGGTTGATGAGTACTGTAACTTTATCCGAATCGACCTATCGCTTGCTTAAGCGGCGTGCTCAGGATAGGGCACGCACACCTGATCAAGAGGCCGACGCACTGTTGCAACAGCAGCTGACACCGCAGCATGCTTACATTGAAGTGATCGAGCGACCGGGCGGTCCCAGCGCCGTAATCAAGGGGACCCGA
>JAUQXD010000388.1 GCA_030834835.1 Thermoflexales bacterium
TGTCAGAAACCGGGCTTAGATGGCGGCTGTGCCCCAGAAAAACCCCTGTTTTTTGCCGTTTTTGCCCCTTGACCCTTGATTCGCCCCCTCGATTATGCTATTATCGCAAGCGTAGAGGTTTGAAAAATCTCCTTTTACTGGATGTGAGGACTATGTATCCCGAAAGTGAAATTCTCTTCCCCAGCCGAGTTATCCCCCTGTTGGAGGACCTGCGTGGCGACGAGTGGCGTCAGCTGGTGGGCAAGGTGAAGAAACTGCCCGAAACGCACGTGGATTCGCTGGCCTTCTCGATGATGATGATCAACATCGGCGGCTGCCTCACCTGCGATCTGGATTCGTATCGCGCCTCGCTGGGCTGCGCCACCTGCGCCAAGCGCACCATCGGCAGTTTCAAGGGCACCGACAAGGTGTTGAAGAAACACTTCGAAGACGCGCGCAAAGAAGTCAGCGCCTTCGTCAAGACCAGCGAGATTGGCGCGGCTAAACCGAACAAGGACAGGCAGTAGCAGGAAACAAGTAGACAGGTAGATAAGTAGCCCGGAGGAGACTTCGGGCTGTTTGTTTTATAATGAGCCGTATTCCGTAATGCGTACTCCGTAATCATTTTTACGCAGTACGCAGTACGCACTATGCGAGACATTTTCGATGCGAATCAAATTCATCTCGATTGCCGTGCTCGTTCTTGCCGCCATACTTGTTTTGGCCGCCCTGCTCTTCCTCGCCCGCGATTCAATCCGCGCGGCGATGTATGACGTAACCGGCGAGGACAACCTGCTCGTGCAGGTGCGCGGCACGTTCGATTACGCCACGAACCTGCTGCGCCCGCTGCCCGTCACTGCCGACGATCAAGTGCAGCGCGATCCCAATCTCAGTCCCTTTGGTATCAACACCTTCCTTGAACAAGAGGTCGAAACCGCCAAGCGCGATCGATCTTTGCAGATGATCGCGGACGCGGGCTTCAAATGGATTCGCCAGCAGTTCCCGTGGTACGACCTTGAGATCAGCGGCAAGGGTAACTTTCAAGACTGTCGCAACGGTCCCTGCATCGACGCCTGGGCGAAGTACGATAACATCGTGGAGTTGGCAGACAAATACCACGTCCAGATTCTGGCCCGATTGGAAGCGCCTCCTCGCTGGGCGCAGTCGGTGTCGGGGTCATTTGCACCGCCGACTAACTTCGACGACTATGGTGATTACGTCGCCGCCGTCGCCACGCGCTACAAGGGCCGCGTCACTCACTTCCAAATCTGGAACGAACCCAACAACTATCCCGAATGGGGGGAGCAGCCCGTCGATCCGGAGGCGTTCACGCAGTTGCTGTGCACTGCCTATCACCGCATCAAAGCGATCGATCCTAACGCCAGAGTCATCGCGCCCGCGCTCACGCCGACGATCTCGCTCGAACCCGGCCCCGGCGCGGGCATCGGCCTCAACGACTTCATCTACTTGCAGCGCATGTACGACGCGGGCGCGGGTCAATGTTTCGATATCCTGTCCGCGCAGGGCTACGGCCTGTTCTCCGGCCCGACCGATCATCGGCTGCGACCGCGCAACGTCAACTTTGCGCGCCCGCTGTACATTCGCGATTTGATGGTGAAGAACGGCGATGCGGCCAAACAACTGTGGATCAGCGAGATGAACTGGAACGCCGTGCCGGACTCGGTGGCAGATAAACGCTTCGGGCAAGTGTCACTCGAAACGCAGGCACAGTATTTGCCCATGGCTTACGATCGCATTCAACGCGAGTGGCCGTGGGTGGGCGTGGCCTTCACGTGGTTCTTCAAGCGGGCCAGTGATGCGGAGCAAGATCAATCCTTCTACTACTTCCGCCTCGTCGAGCCGGACTTTACGCCGCTGCCGGTGTATGACGCGATGAAGGCGTATGCGGGGAAGTGAATAGCAATCAGTAAATTGGTAAGTTAGTAAAGTGGTAGATTGGTCAATTGGCAACCACTCGACTTATTACCGATCTACCGATCACCAATCTACCACCCCTACTCATACTTCAACGCTTGCAGCGGATTGAGTGAGGCCGCCCGCAGCGCCGGATACAATCCCGAAATAATCCCGATGAACATCGAGAAGACGATGGCAAACACGGGCAGCCACGCAGGCGTGCTCACGGCGATGCTGGGCGGCGGCCCGCCGTTGCTGGCCGCCTGACCTGCGAGGAACGCCAGGGCCACCACATTGATGATCTGCCCCGCGCCCCAACCGGCCGCTACGCCGCCCAATCCGCCGATCAAACCGATGCCGCCCGCTTCGCCGAGGAACACCATCAGCACATCGCGGTTCGTCGCGCCAACGGCCTTCATTAGCCCGATCTCGCGCGTACGTTCGAGGATCGCCATCGCCATGGTGTTGGCAATGCCAATCGCCGCGACCAGCAGCGCGATCGCGCCGACGCCGCCAAAGATGATCTGCAAGACGCTGAAGAAACCGTTGATACCCTGCACAAACGATTGCGGCGAATACGCTTGCAACCCCAGCGCCGAGATCGCATCGGTGACGGCCAGCACCTGGTTGACATCGCTCACTTTGACGGCCAACTGCTGATAGCCGTCTTTATTGCGATTGATGCGCCGTCCCAGCACCCACTCATTGAGCGACTGCACCTGATCGGCTGGCAGATAGATCGAGTAATCAGACTCGCCGCGTGATTCAGCCAGCACGGCCACCACACGCAGTTGCAGCGTCTTCTGAATCTCCACGCCGTCGTTGGTGTACTTCGAGATGATCGTCTTGATGGTTTTGTCGTACAGATCGATCGGATCACCGGGCGGGCCGGGGCGGCGCGGATTGTAGAAGTTGCGGCCAATCTGCGCGCCGACGATGATCGTGTTCCGTTCGAGTTTCAATTCGCCCTGCGCGGCC
>JAUQXD010000389.1 GCA_030834835.1 Thermoflexales bacterium
GTTGATCTGCGCGAAGTCGGTATAGGTGCCGCTCTCGGCGGCGGTGACGCCCACTTTGGGCGGCGCGGGCTGGTTGTTGAACTTGATCCAGAAGCAGTGCAATAACTCTTCGGCTTGATCGCGCGTGAGCGTGCCGTCGGCCAGGCCGCGTTGATAGAACGGCTGCAAGTGTTGGTCGAGGTGGCCGGGACAGAAGGCGTCCCACGTGTTGAGTTCGATCGTGACGCCCAGATGCACGAACCAGTAGTATTGCAGCGCCTCCCAGAAGTCGCGCGGGGCGTGCGCGGGTACGTGCGAACAAACTTCGGCGATGTGGAATAGTTCTTGCTGTCGTTGTGGATCGGTTTCGACCCGCGCCAATTCTCGCGCCTTTTCAGCATGCCGTTCCGCAAAACGGATCAGCGCATCGGCGCAGATGAACATGGCTTTCAGTTCTTCTTGCCCGGTATACGCATCTCGATCGCGCAGATAGTCCAATCGGGACAGGCTGAGTTGAATGTCCGCTTTGAAATCAAGCATCCCCTTGTGATAAATCTTGTCATCCAAGACGGTGTGGCCGGGCGCGCGCTGCTCCATGAATTCGGTGAAGATGCCGGCTTCGTAAGCGGCCAGCCACTCCGGCGTCATTTCCGCAAAGATCAGATCACGCATGGAGCGGCCCTGCCAGTTGGGGATGATATCGTCGCGATAGATCGAGCGGGCCGGCTGATCGACTGCAAAGGGAATCTTCTCGCGCGAATCGAGGATGTCCAAATCTTGCAGGCTGTGGCAGCACAATTCGGGATAAGTGGGCGTGGCTTTGGGGGCGGGACCTTTTTCGCCGACGATCAATTCACCGTCGCCGAGGTAGATGGTCTTGTGCTCCATCAAATATTGAAACGATAAGGCGCGGCGCACGGGCGCGGACATCAGAGCGGTGTGGGTGCGATCGAAGCGCGTCATCAATTCGGCGCGTTCGGTGGAAATGCCGGGTTGGGCGTCCAGGCTTTGTTGACGCAGACGCGCGACGCGGTCGGTAATCATGTGGGCCTCCAAAGGGCGTTTTATCATTGTGAGACGGCCATCCCGCAAGCGGAATGCGTGACGACAAAAACCCAGTCCGCCAGGTGTCATTCCGAAGGAGCGTTCTTTTCCGCGACTGAGGAATCTCTCGCGCGGCAGGCGGCGTGGCTGATCGGGCCAGAGATTCCTCGCTCCGCTCAGAATGACACTCGCAGGTAAGTTTCTGAGCAGGAGCGCTCTGCGCGACGAAGCAATCTCAGTTTGATCTATAAAGAGATTGCTTCGCCGCGATCCTTCGACTACGCTACGCTTCGCTCACGCCGTGTCCGCGAAGCGGCGGCGCGCTCGGCGGGATGCTCCTCGCAATGACACGCCAGTTAACCGCCAATGGTGACGGACAAATTGAATGATTGCAGCAGCTGCGCGATCTCCGTCATGCGCTCGGCCTGCGGCTGGCGCGTCTCGAAGAGCCGATAGGGCTTGTTCAGGCGCAGATACTTGTCGATGGCGATGTGATGATAGGGCAGCAAGTCCACGCTGTTCAGATGTGGCAGCGCGCCCGCAAACGCGCCAATCTGCCGCACGGTCTCGTCGTCGTCGTTGATGCCGGGAATGACGGGTACGCGGATGATGATATTGTGCCCGCGCTCCGATAGAGCGTGTAAATTGGCGAGGATCGATCGGTTGGAGACGCCCGTAAATTCGCGATGCTTCTCGTCGTCCACCACTTTGAGATCGTACAAAAACAGATCGACGCAGGGGCGCACCTCATCGAGCGTCGCCCAGGCCGCGCAGCCGCTGGTGTCGAGCGCGGTGTGGATGTCCTGATCCTGGCAGGCGCGCAGCACGTCGAGGAGAAAGTCGCGCTGCAACAGCGGCTCGCCGCCGGAGAAGGTGACGCCGCCGCCCGATTGATCGTAGAAGGCGACGTCGGCCTTGATCTCGGCCATGACCTGCTCGACGGTCATTTCGCGCCCGACGCGTTCGCGCGCGTCGGCATAACATGCCGCCTGGCACGTGCCGCACTGCGCGCACAGGGCGCGATCGGTGACGGGTTCGCCGTCGAGCCACAGGATTGCGTCGTGCGGGCAGGCTTCGATACATGCGCCGCACTGGATGCAGCGATTGTCGCGCAGCAGCATTTCCATGCGCGGCGACTGGCTTTCCGGGTTGTGACACCACCAGCAGTTGAGCGGACAGCCTTTGAAGAAGACCGTGGTACGAATGCCGGGACCGTCGTGGATGGAGAATTTTTTGATGTCGAAGATCAGGCCGTGAGTCATGGGGCAAGGATAAACGGATTGACACGGCGTGTCAATTGACGAAAATCACGGATTTGGCGGGAGGAGCGATGCAGAATCGGCGGCGGGCAAGGTGAAGTAAAAGGTGCTGCCCTGGCCGGGCTGGCTGTCCACGCCCACCTGCCCGCCCAGTTTGTCGGCGATACGGCGCACGACCGATAAGCCCAGGCCGTGGCCTTTGACCCGGACCTGCCCCAACCGTTCGAAGGGCGCAAAGAGACGCTGCTGCTGTTCGACGGTGAGGCCCGCGCCATAATCGCGCACGGTGAAGCGGATAAAGCCATCGGGTTGGCGGGTCGCCCCCAGTTCAATGCACGGCCGGTCGCCGCCATATTTGATCGCGTTGCTGAGGTAGTTGACCCAGATTTCTTCGACCCAGGGCGC
>JAUQXD010000390.1 GCA_030834835.1 Thermoflexales bacterium
CGTGATGGTGTCGGTGGATTTTGCGGAGATCGAAGCGCTGCAACACACGGGGCATTGGGCCGAGGCCGCGAAGATTCTGATCGAGGCGGCGCGCGGACTGGAACGGGCCGGGGCAGACTGCGTGCTGATCTGCACCAACACGATGCACAAAGTGGCCGATGACGTTCAGGCCAGCGTAACAGTGCCGCTGATCCACATTGCCGACGCGACGGCCGAACAGGTGAAGGCGGCGGGGTTGACGCGCATCGGCTTATTGGGCACGCGCTTTACGATGGAAGAAGAGTTCTATGTGGGACGGCTCGTTCACAAATACGGCCTCGACGTGATCGTGCCGGAACCGATCGAGCGCGACGACGTGCATCGCGTGATCTACGACGAGTTGTGTTTGGGCATCACGCGGGCTGAATCCAAAGCGCGCTATGTAGAAATTATCGCGCAGTTGATCGCGCGCGGCGCACAGGGCATCATCCTGGGCTGCACGGAGATTGGCCTGCTCGTTCAGCAGGCGGACAGCCGCGTGCCGCTGTTCGATACGACAAAACTGCATGCAGAGGCGGCGGTGGCGTGGATGGTGGGGGATAGCTGAATGTCTCGCAGTGGTAGGGTGTAGAGTAGTGACAAATGACAGGCGAAAATGGGAAGAAGCACGGCCAACAGCATAAGCAACCGGCTGTATAATGCAGGTTGGTTTGTGCGGCTGAATCCACTGCGGCTGTGCAAGGCGATCGATCGGCCGGAGCATACGGGGACGAAGACGGCGAACGAGTAGCGGTTGGTCGCCAGGTCAATTGGTCGTTGGCAAAAACGCAGCGCGGGTGGACAACTGAATACCTCCTGACGGGCTGCGCGGAACCTGCTCGATGAGCAGGGGCGCAGCCCGTTGTGTGTCCTTAATCGCTAGGGAGATTATGCCGGATGATGTAAAATGGCGACCGTCGGCGGCGCAACAGTGCGGCGACAAAACTTGATGGGAACATGGAGTACCAATTATGGAAGAGGAATTTGACCTGTGGCGACTGGTCGGGGTCTTTAGTCGATACTGGAAGTGGATCGTCGGTCTGGGTGGGCTGGCGGCCACGATAGCGCTGATCGTGAGTTTACTCGTGCCCCCGCAGTATGAGGCAACGACGTTGATCGCGGCGACACGCCAGCAGTACCAATTGCAGTTTGACTCGCGCATCACGACCTTGAATGATCCCACACAGTCGCAACCTTATAAAGCGTTTCCTGAGCTGGCCGTGAGCGATGAAGTCTTGAGCCAGGTCATCGCCAAAGTGACGGCTGTGTTGCCCGCTGACCAACGCGATGTGGAAACCTTTCGTCGCCGGTTGGCGGCCAAAGTTGGCGCCGATCCCAGCCTGATCCGGCTGACCGCGTCAGCAAGCGATCCGCAACTGTCCCAGCAGATCGCGGCAACCTGGGGCGAAGTCTATGTACAGTATATGAATGATCTGTACCAGCAGCGGGCTAGCACGGCAACGTTTTTTGCGAGCCAGACCGACGAGGCGCGCGCCAGGCTGGAGGCGACTGAGCAAGAGTTAATCGACTTTCAAGCGCACAATCCACTGAACCTTTTGAACGCCCAGCTGGCGGCCAAACAGGCGGCGTTGGCCAGCGACCTGGCAATGGGACAGAGGATTGCGTTGTTGATTGAGGACGCACGCAGCTTGCAGCAGCAACTGGCCCGGCAAGCAGCCGGGGCAACCCTTCCTCTGGCCGATCAAGTGTCGGCCCTGTATTTGCAAGTCAGCACCCTGACGGGACAAGGCGCAGTGCCGATTCAACTGCAAGTGAGCAGCGGGGGGGAACTGGGCACACGCACCGTGGGCGAGCAATCGGTGCTGCTGGAGTCCCTGGTGAAAGCGTTGGAGGACAAAGCCAGCGAGTTTCAGCAGCAGGCCAAGGGACTGGAGCCGGACATCTATGATCTTCAGAAACAGCAGCAGGCCACCCAGATCGATGTGAGCCGGCTAACGCGCGATCGGGATGTGGCGCAAGATACATACCTGACGCTGACGCGCAAGCTGGATGAGGCGCAGGTGACGGCACAGGATACCAGCGGGGTGGTGCAACTGGCCAGCACAGCTACGGTGCCAGCATTGCCTGTTGGCCCACGTAAAGCCGTCAACACGCTGTTGGGCGGAGTAGTCGGCGTGCTGCTGGCGATGGGCGGGGTATGGCTGGCCGAAAGCCGGCGGAGCAGCCGGGCGCGGTTTCAGCAGCCGGCGCTGCTTGAGCCGGAGGCAGCCCCGCCGGTGAGGGAGCCTAATGGGCACAGCAAGCATCAAGCGGAGCAGTTGATGCGTCGGGCAGGTGGTTACAGCCGACCCGAAGAGTCAGGAATTGGAGCGGTTGTGGCAGTGCTTTCGCCAGGCTTTGAAATGTGGTACAGTGCCGATTGA
>JAUQXD010000391.1 GCA_030834835.1 Thermoflexales bacterium
TACATCGCCCGGCGCTAACGCTGCCGCGATGTCGGGATACTTGTCCTTGAGTTCAGACAGGCCGATGAGAGGCAAGCCGCTCAATTGCGGGAAGATAACGATCTTGCCCGCATAGCGACCGGCCATCATCGCTTCCATGCCCGCGGTCGCGGCCTCCAACCCGCCGATCGCGGCCACCGATCGATTGGGCGACAGTTGATGCGCCAGCGCCTTGTCGATGACCAACGCCTGATCGGACACGCGCGATCCCGAGGTGCCCGTGTACTGCGCATTGTGCAAATAGATCAGGTTCATGTCGAGCGGGGCGAGGGTTCCATTGGGCACGCCCGCGAAGAAGACCAACATGCCATCGGGATTCATCAACGTCGCGGCCTCGGCCATCACCGACGCGACCGGCACGGAGACGACTACGTCGTCCGCGCCGCGCCTGTCGGTATGCCGTAGAACGAAATCACGCAGCGGTTCTTTCGATTCGGTGGGATTGAAGAAGATCAACTCTTTGCCATTGGCCGTTGCCAAGGGTGCAAAACTCTCGCGCAAAGCATCCAGTCGCGCCGTGTTCAAATCTGTCGCGATGATGCGGCGCGGCCCGTTGCCCAACTCGATGGCGCGCTGCACGTGCATCTGGCCCATCGGCCCGCCCGCGCCGACGAAGACCGCCACGCCGTTCGGCTGCAAATCGGCGCGATTGTGCGCCTCGCCATACGAAGCCGCAATATCGGTGCTGGAGTTGCCGAGATAAGCGGTGTAATCGTAGTGAATGCGGCCCACATCGATCTGCACCAACTCATCGAGCGGCTTGCGACCAACCATGTTGAAGGTGCCACGCCGCGCGATCAACTTCGCGGCTTCGCTGATGGCAACCGCCGACCGTGGATCAAGCACGACGATGTCATCAAAACCCACACCGTTCGTCAAGTCACGGAGTTGCGGATAGTCCGCTACCGATAGGCCGTTGCGCTCGATCACGGTGACGTTGCGGGTCGTGGCTTCTAACGCCACACGCTCTTTCACGCTGGCGGGCACATCCGTAAGGACAATTGTTGTAGGAGCATCCAAGCCCTTTGAGAATTGATAATTCGTCGTGTCATCGGCGTGGCCCACAATCCACATACTGCCACCCGCTAACGGATCGAGTCGGCGGCGCTGCGTGTACGCGCCTTCGACGCACGCCCACGGTTCAGTCAACGCGGCGGCGGCATACCCCAGTTCTCCTTCGACGGGGATGACGTAGGATGTTTGCCCATCCGTGCCCGCCGATAGAACTTCCGCCCCAAGCACGTGATATTGAATCAAGCCGCCGGGGATGGTGTAACCGTACGCGGTGCTGCGTCCGTCGCGATCATAAATATCCGGCTGCAAAGCGAGCCGCTGACCGACACGATATTGCCCCTGCAAGTTCTGGCCGACCTTCATCACGGTCAGGGTCGCTTCGTGGCCCAATCGAGTGGGGTTGGTCTTCAGGTCGCGATGATACAGCTTGGGATGTTCGCCGCCCTGCTTGATCAGCTTCACATCGGAGAAGCACATCCCCACCGCATCGACGCGGACCAGTAATTGATCATCGTCGGGTTCGGGCACGGGCAAGAGTTCGGGCTTCCCGTCTCGACCCATACCCTCGACGCCCGCGCCGTACATATTCCACGCCCACGTCTGCGCAGGGATGGGCGCATCGGGCGACACAAATCGATCAAAACGAGATGACATGACACACTCCTAATTTGCCACGAGAGAACGCAAAGAACACGAAAGAAAAATCATCTTTGCGATCTTTGTGTTCCTTTGTGGCTATTCTTCTTCCACTTCCGCCGGGCGACCCAGGCGTTCCACAATCAACATGGGATCGTCGGCGTGGATGAGTTGCTGCGCGTCGGCCTCTTCTTCGATCACTTGCGACAGATTCGCCAGCACGCCGATGTGTTCATCGGCGGTAGCCGCAATGCCGATGACCAGGTAGGCCAACTCGCCGTCTTCCCATTCGATGCCGGCCGGAAACTGCACCACCGAAATGCCCGTCTGCAAAATATCGCCGCGACTGTCAAACACGCCGTGCGGAATGGCGATGCCGTTGCCCAGATACGTGGACATGGTTTGCTCGCGGGCCAGCATGCCATCGACATACGCGGCGGTGACGCGGCCATTCTCGACCAACAACGCTCCCGCTTGCTGGATGGCGTCTTCTTTGCCGGTGGCCTGCCCATTGAGCCGAACTAATTCGCGCGTGATAATGGCCATGGGCTTACTCGGCCACGATTTCAGCGCCGGACGTCAGGGCGTTGACGATCTTATCGAAGGCGGGAATGTTGGCGAAGTTCTTGAACGAGAAGCACACCGCCCA
>JAUQXD010000034.1 GCA_030834835.1 Thermoflexales bacterium
TGGACGTGGATGTACTCGATCATCTGGTGATCGGCCAGCAGCGCTTTGTGAGTCTGAAAGAACGGGGGTTGGCGTTTAGTTAGAAGCTGGAAATTAGAGGTTGGAAGTTGGAGGCTAGATCGTCGGTCGCGCACATTCCAACTTCCAATTTCTAACAACCAACTTCCAACCTACTGCTCCCCCACCAACTCCACTTCCGCAATCGAGGCGGTGTAGCTGTGGCCGGAGGCATAAAACGTGATGGCCGTGATTTGAGACGGCGACAGGCTCTCGATGAGATCGCCAGAGTCGTAGGTAAACGAAAAGTCGCGCTGCACCGGGATGTGCTCGACGCGCGCGCCGGATGTGGTGTTGTAGTTGGGATTGACGCCGTTGGGATCGAGCCGCCAGTAGAAGCCCTGCAAGAGGCTGCGATCGGTGCCATTGTCATCCTTGTAATCCAGCCGCACCATCATCGGACATTCGGTCCCGGCGGTGCCGCACACCGGCACGTCTTGATTGATGATTTTGACCACGAAATGCAGTTTCAGCGTCCGAAAATCGCGCACATCCTTGTTGATGACCTGGCGCAGATCGGTCTCGGCATGATAGGTGCCCGCCCGCTGGAACAAGGCCACGCGCTGGCTGCCGTCCGTCACGATGGTGACTTCACCCTGCGCCTCACTCGGCTCTTGCAGATCATGGGTGATCTCCCAGGTACCCTCTAACGGCAAACGGAAATTGCCGTTGATCACCAGATTCCGTTCCGGCTTCAAAATGCCGGCTGGCCGGCTGCCCAGCTTCACCGCAGTCCGCGTCAGGGCGCCCAACGCCAGGCTGGAGCCTTCCGCACTCACAATCGCCGAGCCTTCGCGCACCGTCACCTGCGCTTCGCTCTCCGACACATCCACCGCATACGTGCCATCTTGCAGTTGGGCGGTCGCCTGAGGCGTGTCCACTTCGCACTCAAGGGGCCGATCCAGATTGCCCGCCACACTCAGGCGGATCCGGCCGCCATCAACATATAGCTGAACCTGATGCGACAAGTTGCTCTGAGTGAAACGGGGTGATCGGGCGCTGAGGATTTTTAGATTGGTGCTGCCGTAAATTTGCACCGTCAGCAATGTGGCGCCACCCGCCGAGCGAATCGTCAATACCGCCTGGACATTGCTATCGGCGCGGATAACGGACTCTTCGAGGAGATTCGTGAGGCTCGACGTCACCCCGATCGGCTCGTCGAGGCCAACGCGGCTGACCAGCGCAGTGCCCTGCTGCACCTCCAGTGTAATCGAAGCTACCTCCGTCGAGTCGTTGATGAAACTGCGAATTGACAGCGGAATAGCTACCGTCAGGCCGATGCAGATCAGCAGTGAGGTGAGCAACACCGTCCAGGCTAAACGTTCGGGATTGCGACGCATACCATGTCCGTGATGGCCCGATCGGCGGATGCCGGGCGATTGGGGCTAGAAATCGACCGTGAATTGATCAAATGTATCGGTCGAGGCGAGGAAATCATATTGGAGATCATCGACGCGTGCCGAGGGTGGTCCATGCCGCAGCCAGACCAGCAAACGATCGAGCGCCGGGCGCGGCCCTTCGGCCACCACCTCCACGCTGCCGTCATCACAATTGGCGACCCAGCCGGTGAGGCCCAGGGCGGTCGCCTGGTCGCGGGTGTAAAAGCGGAAGCTGACCCCCTGCACTCGTCCGCGCACGCGCGCGTGTAATCGCTCAGTTTTCTTCGCCATGTAGAGTCGTCCCGGCCCACCCGCATCAAAGTGGCGCGATAATACCATAGCCACTGCCCGGCGGCAAGCAGCAAGGATGAATTGTCGCCTCGCCCTGTTCGGGGCACGGTTTCAAATTCTCGATCTTGATCGGCCGCGCTCTGGCAGATTTAGCGGAGCGAGGGAAAACAGACTACCCGATCGAGATGTTTAGTCTGGCACGATTTGGGGGATAGCGAGATTGAGAGACAGTGAGGCGGAGGGCCTGACCTACGAGTTGCACATTGTGCATTATGAATTGCTCATCTGCGTCAACTCCACCAGATCGTAAAACGGCCCCTGCTCTGACGTAATCATCTGCGTATTCAGCGTCATCAGCGGCACACGCTCTTCGCTTTCAGCCGTCTTGATCAGCATGTAGCCCTGCTCGCGCTCGCGGAAGGAATAATGCGCGCGCACGCCGTCGTTGAAGCGTTCGGCAAACGCGGCGCGGAGCGCCTCGGCCCGATCGGGCGTGGTGACGACCACGAAGTTATCGCCGCCGGCGTGGCCCAGAAAATCCTGATGTCCGCCCGCCTGCTCGACCACCTGCGATAGCGTCTGCGCCGCAAACCGCAGCACTTCCTCACCGGCTAGAAAGCCATAGGCTACAGTGAACCCTTTGTAGCCGCGCAAACTCGATCGGATCAGCGCCCACTCGTCGGTGCGGCGCAGCAGGGTGCGCAGCTGCTCTTCCACCAGACGCGGCCCCGGCAGGCCCGTGATTGGATCGACCAGGTTCTGAAATTCGGCGCGGCGCAGGGCGTTGCGCAGGCGCAATCCCAGCTCTTCGGCGTCGACGGGCTTGGCCATGAATTCATCCGCGCCGGACGACAGGGCTTGCAGGCGATCATCGCGGCGGGCCTGCGGCGTCAGCAGCGTAATGTGCAGATGGCGTGTGCGCGGCGTCGCGCGGAGATCGTCGCATACCGCGGCCACGTCGATGTCGGGCACATCCAGATCGATAATGACGGCCTTGGGCTGCTCTTGCCGCGCCACACTCAACGCCTCGTCTTTCGATGCGGCCGTCAGCACCGTATAGTCCGCCGCTGCAAAGTAGGCGCGCAGCAGGTTGGACGTGAGATCATCGGCCAGCATCAGCAGAATACGGTCTTTAGTTGTCATACCTCACCCTCCGCACCGGTAACGCCTGTACTGGCGTGATTATGACATAGGATTGGACAATTGGTCAACCGGGGAGTGGTGACTGGTAACCGGTGATCGGCCGACCGGTTACCAATCGACCGATCACCTGCATTCGGTTGCCACGCCCTATGAGTTAGAGTATAATCCTTGCGAGTCAGTGATATTAGAGGTGAATGTGTCCGAAGATTTGACAACACCGGCGGCCGACAGCGCCCTACCGCCCCCGCCTGTCTCCGCCGAGGCTCCGCCGCCACGCACCAATTTACTGCGCGAGATTATCGAAACGGTTTTATTGACCGCCATCATTTTTCTGTTGGTCAACACAGCCACCGGCCGGTTTCGCATTGAAGGTCAAAGCATGGAACCGAATCTGCACGATAATGAATACGTGCTGATCGACAAGGTTTCATATCTGTTGCACCCCCCCGAGCGTGGTGACGTGGTGGTGCTGTTGCGGCCCGGCGAACGCGATTACATCAAGCGCATCATCGGCCTGCCCGGCGACACGGTGGAAGTTCGCGGCGGGCAAGTGGTAGTCAACGGCATCGTTCTGGAAGAGCCATACATCAATCAGGCCATCCGCGTCGATATAGCCGCCCGCCAGGTGGAAGCCGATCGCTACTTTGTCATGGGCGACAACCGCAACAACTCCAGCGACTCGCGCAGTTTTGGCACGGTCGCGGCCAAAGACATCGTCGGGCGCGCGTGGCTGGTGTACTGGCCGCCGTCGGCGTGGAGTGCCGTGCCGCACTATTCGTATGCGGCGTTGGCGGGCAAGTAGCCCGTTAGGCACAGAATTGTGTTACGCTGTTTTCGGCTTTGTGCGATACTTGCCTTTTGGGCTGGGGTAGCCGTTGGCTGTACAAGCCTTTTACCAGTATTTGACAGCC
>JAUQXD010000392.1 GCA_030834835.1 Thermoflexales bacterium
GGACGCATACGCTGAATCATTCTTGTCGTTTAGATCGATAGCGCGATTGAAGTCTTCGAGTGCCCTGTCCTGTTCACCTAACCGTAGATAGACCGCGCCGCGTCTCGTATACGTCGAGTCATTCCGGTCGTTTAGCGCTATAGCGCAATTGAAGTCTTCAAGCGCCTTATCCTGTTCGCCTAACCGTAGATAGATCTCGCCGCGTTTCGCATACGTCAATTCATTCCGATCGTCCAACGCTATAGCATGATCGAAGTCTTCAAGTGCTTTGTCATCGCAATTCATAGCCGAATATACTAAACCTCGAACAGAGAACAATCCTTCGTTTGTTTTATACAGCTCAATGGCTCGACTTAGATCCGTAATTGCTTTGTCGGGTTGCTCAGCTCTTAGGTAGGTTATGGATCGGCCGAGAAGAGAGTGAAGGTCCGAACCATTTAGCTCTATAGCATGATTGAAATCGTCGAGCGCTTTGTCATACTCGCCCATTTTCTCGTAGATATATCCACGGACGTCGTATGCTCTAGCGTCCTGATTATCTATTTCGACGGCAAAGTTGAGATCCTCAAGTGCCTTATTGTAATCATCTGTCTTTTGATAAGCATCGCCACGGTGAACGTGAAGCGTCCATCGCGCTGTCGTCACCAGATTCTTGCAGCTTTCTATTTCGGTAAGACATTCGATAAGTGCAGGATAATTGTTTGTATCATAAGCCAGATAGCCGGCCGTCAGATTATTTGCCCAATTCTTGACTGTCTGTAAGCCTGACTCATGAGCGACCAGATGACAAATCTGTGCGATGTTGTTAGTGAATCGCCAACGCCAACGAAGGGCATTTAGAAAAGAGTTCATAGCATCAAGAATGTTCTGATCAGGTTGGGCGCTGACCGAATGGTAAACCCGTTCATGTTCAAGTCTGCGCCATATTTCACTGTTATAAGCTGCTTGACCATCAATGCCAAGTTTCTTCTGTTCTGCGGTAAAGAACTGCATCAAGCGCACATGACTTTCGGTCAAAGCACCAGGAGCGGTCTTCCGAAAATGACGCAGCATCAGGTCGCGTACTTTTTCGTGGTAAAACCAGCCGCGTTCAGAGGTAGTACGAATATAGCTCTGCTCCGTCAGCCAGTCGAATCTAATTCCAACTTCAACACCCATCGCGGCGCTAAGAATTTCTCGGTTAAATTGACGAGGTAGAGCAGCAAGTAACGCTACCTCTCGACGTTCTGGTTCGGGAGTCCACTGCAAGAAACGCTCTACCGCTTCACTGCTGTAGTCCGGCAATGGTGCGTCGGGTTTCGGGTTAGTCGCAGCCAACAGCTCAACCAATACAGGCAGACCGCCAGTGGTCTCATGTATTTGAGTAACGAGGCCACTGGCAAAAATACTGCGGTTACCTAAATACAGTCGTGTCTCCTCAAGTGTAAACGGTTCAAGCGAGACGTATCGTATTACAGGTGCCAAATCTGTCCATTGCTGATCAAGGTGGTCACGTCCACTAATCACGAATGTTAGATTCACACCAAAGTCTCCATACTCCGCGTTCAGCAGGGCTAGGAGCCACGGTGACAAAGTGTCACAAGTCTGCTCGAATACATCAAACATCAGAACGACTTTATACCGCTCGCAGGCTTTAGTTAGCAACGCTAAGAAATGCGGCGTGATTTTTCGTTCTGGTTCACTCAGAAGATCCACCTCGTCTTTGTCGCCCCCGCGGTTGATTGTATAATCAATCACTTCTGCCAAAGCTTCACCTGCCGCTTTTGTATCGATGCCATCAACGAATGCGCCTAGTCCAGGTATCCCTTTTGCTGTCTTTAACACGAAATGACTGAAACCCATCGACATCACTTTCACACCACTACGTGGCGCTTTCTCGTCGCGTCCGAGTTTGCTTTGTAGATCGCGATACTTCGTTAGCCAATCCTCAAAGTCTTTGTGCGAGATGCCATGATCCGCAAGTTTTTCAGCAATGTGGCTCATAGCGGCCACTGGATGTGTTTCGTGCTCGTCACATCTAATAGAAATTCCACCTATTCCTGACGAAGTAACAATCGATTTGTACTGTTTGAGAAGTGTGCTTTTGCCAACACCACCTTCACCGGTTACCGCAAACAGCATATAGGTTGGTGTGTCACTGACAAAATTATCAGAAAAGAGGCGCTGTTCATCCTCGCGTCCAACAAAATTTTGCTTTCGACGTTGGTCAATGATTGCTTTCCAAGATGAAGGTTTGTCAGACACGTAGTGGCCTCCTAAAAGAATTCGCAGCCCGTACACTTTATATCACCAGTTCTCTTGTGAATCAAGTTTCGCTATGGGCGATAATTCGCCATTTGGCGCGCGGTGGAGCGAATCCACTGGCTACGATCATCAAGTCGGTTCAGCGCCGCGAATGAATTCATGGCTGGCATGGCTGCGCCACAAGTCGGCTTAAGCCGACTTCCCATTACCAGCCGTCGATTTCAATCGATGGCGAAGCCACGGCGGACCGCCTGGTGAAAATCGGTTGTATCTCATTATCGCCAACCTCCGCAAGTCGCGGTATACTTTCTGAATGCCAACCATCGACCTTCCACTCCATCGCCTCTACAATCAACATCTCCTCGGCCCCAAATTCGAGACACCCGTCGAAGTCGTATCACACCTGGGCGCGATGCAGGCTCAGGACTACGCGGGCGCGAAGTGGGCGGTAGCCCAGCGCACGACGGGCTTGACCGACACCGATCTCGATCGGGCACTGGCGGACGGCTCGATTTTGCGCACGCACGTCATGCGGCCCACGTGGCACTTTGTCACACCGGCCGACATCCGCTGGTTGCTGGCCCTCACCGCGCCGCGCGTCAAAGCGGCGGGCGCCTCCCGGTGGCGTCAACTCGGTCTGGATGAGGCGCTCTTCAAACGCAGTAACGCGGCGCTGATCAAGGCGCTGCGCGATGGCGATCAACTCACACGCCTTGAACTGGCGGCGGCGCTCGACCGGGCGGGCATCGCTATGGACGTCGAACAGCGGTCGAGCCACATCCTGATGCGGGCGGAGTTGGACGGTCTCATTTGCAGCGGCGGGCGGCGCGGCAAACAATTCACCTATGCGCTGCTGGACGAGCGCGCCCCGGCCGCAAAATCGCTGCCGCGCGATGAAGCCGTGGCCGAACTGACGCAGCGTTATTTCATCAGTCACGGGCCGGCCACTGCGCAGGATTTTGCCTGGTGGTCGGGCCTGACGCTCACGGACGCGCGGCGCGGCCTGGCGTTAGTCAAGGCCCGATTGCGGCGTGAGGTTGTCGGCGATCAAGACTACTGGCTGGCCGAGTCTGACGCCCCTGCGCAATCTCCTGCGCCAATCGCCTTGCTCCTGCCCGCCTTCGATGAATACACCGTCGCTTACGCCGATCGCAGCGCCGTGTTTGACGCCGCGCACGCCGATCAACTCGATGTGCGGAACGCCGGTCTGGCCCTCTCACAGACGGTGCTGATCCGCGGGCGAATCGTGGGCAATTGGAAACGGACTGTGCAGAAGAACGCGGTGTTGATGGAACTCAACCCGTTCAGGCCGCTGACGAAAATCGAGCAGCGGGCCATCACGCAGGCCGCCGAACAATTCGGCGCGTTTCTAGGGCTGCCTGTGGTGTGGGCGTAAGGGCAGACCCGGGTGTCTGCCTCGCGTGAACACGTCGCCCCGGGCGAACACATGGATTCGCCCCTACGGAAAACGGATTTTCCTATGCCACCAACCTTCTTTCCCACTCCCGCCGATTTTCGCCGCTGGCTGCAGCGCCATCACGCCACCGAAAAAGAATTGCTGGTGGGCTTCTACAAGACCGGCTCCGGCAAGCCCAGCATCACGTGGCCCGAGTCGGTCGATCAGGCGTTGTGCTTTGGCTGGATCGACGGCATACGCAAGCGCATTGACGACGAAAGTTACACCATCCGTTTTACACCGCGCAAACCCACCAGCACGTGGAGCGCCGTCAATATCAAGCGCGTCGCGGAACTGACGAAACTCGGCTTGATGACGCCCGCCGGCTTGA
>JAUQXD010000035.1 GCA_030834835.1 Thermoflexales bacterium
ATCGGCCCTCGCTCATTCGCGTGCGCACCATCATTGGCTACGGTTCGCCGCACAAGCAAAACACGTCGGAAGTCCACGGCTCGCCGCTGGGTCCCGACGAAGTCAAAGCCACCAAGGAAAATCTCGGTTGGCCGTTGGAGCCTGCTTTCTACATTCCGGGCGAAGCATTGGAACACTTCCGCGAAAGCATCGAACGCGGTAAGGCCGCGCAGGCTGCGTGGCAAGCCAGCTGGGAAGCGTACGTGCAGGCCTATCCCGATCTCGCGCTCGAATTACAGCGCATGTTCAGCGCAGAACTTCCGCCCGATTGGAACTCGGCCATCCCCACGTTCCCGGCCGGCAAAGCCCTGGCGACGCGCGTCTCCAGCGGGCAGGTGTTGAATGCATTGGCCGCGAAAGTGCCGGGCATCATCGGCGGCTCGGCCGACCTCAACCCATCGACCAACACGGCGCTGAAAGGCCTGGGCGATTTCCAGAGTCCGGCCTTCAAAGCCGATGATACTCAAGGCGCAGTGGGCGGCGGCTGGAACTACGCGGGCCGCAACCTACCCTATGGCGTGCGCGAACACGCGATGGGCTCCATCTCGAACGGCATCGCCGCGCACGGCGGTTTGATTCCCTTCACGGCCACGTTCCTGCAATTTGCCGACTACATGCGGCCGGCTATTCGACTGGCGGCGTTGATGGAACAGCAAGTCATCTTCGTCTTCACGCACGATAGCGTGTTCCTGGGCGAAGACGGCCCCACCCACCAACCGATCGAACATCTGGCAACCCTGCGCGCCATTCCGAACGTGCGCGTCATCCGCCCGGCCGATGCCAACGAAGTCGCCGTCGCGTGGCAGATGGCGATCGAGCATATCGACGGGCCAACTGTGTTGATCTTCACGCGCCAGGCCCTGCCCACTTACGATCGGGCGGTGATGACGTCCGCCGAGGGTGTGCGCAAGGGCGGCTATGTGCTCGTCGACACTGAGGGTTTGCCCGACCTCATCCTCATCGCCACCGGCTCGGAAGTTTCACTGGCCGTCGGCGCCCAGGCCGAATTGCTCAAGCTTAACATCCGCGCGCGCGTGGTCAGTTTGCCCGGTTGGGAAGTATTTGATGCGCAGACCAAATCGTATCGAGACAGCGTGCTGCCGCCCAAAGTCAGCAAGCGATTGGCGATCGAGGCGAGTGTGGCACTGGGCTGGCACAAGTACGTCGGCGACAAGGGCCGCGTCATCAGCATCGAACGCTTCGGCGCGTCTGCGCCCGCGCCCGTGATTGCGGAGAAATTCGGCTTCACGGTGGAGACGGTCACGGCCGCGGCGAAGCAGCTGCTGGAGCCCATTACCCGGCCGATGTAGGAGACTTGTAGACCTCGGAGGTTTTCAGTATTTCGCAGGTGACGCGACCAGCCCCCAAACCTCCGAGGTCTGGCTTTTCAGTCATTGACGACGGCGCGCGATTGGCTTTATAATCCGGGTCATGACACGCCGGGGCGTCAACCGGGCCCATAGCTCAAGGGTTAGAGCAGCGCTCTCATAAAGCGTTGGTTACAGGTTCGAGACCTGTTGGGCCCACCACAAAAAGTAGGGGCGCGGTGACCGCGCCCCTACTTTTTCTTTCCAAAGATTTTCAACCACTCGTCTACTTCTTCCGGGCTTAAACCGCCATCGGCCGATGCCTTCGTGCGGCGCTTCTTTTGCGGTGTCGGCGCAGAAGGTGCAGGCGGTGGTGCGGAAGGCGGCGGCACCGGCAGATTGGTCTGCGGTACATCGCCAAAGATCGCCAGCCATTCGTTCAAATCGTCGTCGCTCAAACTACTCTTCGGCCGTGGTTCAGGCGGCGCGCTGGCCAATGGCAGCGGCGGCGGTGCGGGCGTCTCGTCTTGCTTCACATCGCCGAAGATATTCAACCACTCATTCACGTCGTCTTTGCTGACTTCGGCCTCAACGGGTGCTGACGCTTTACCTTTGGCCAGCGGCGGCATCAGCCGTTTCACAAAGTCCGGCGACGACCACACGATCAGATGTCGCCGCACGGCGGCCACTTGCACTTCTCGATCGGACGACACGACGACCCATTCACCCGGTTTCTTCAACTCGCGAATGCGCTCCATCAACACCCGATCGGCGATCGTGTGCGATCCGGCGAAGATGGCCGTCACGCCCCCACCCGACAGTTCGTTCGACCGGCCGCCCGGCATGCCCGAATCGAACACGACGATGATCTTCGCGCTGCGACGTGCGGCATACTTGCGCAGCAGCACGATCAGTTTCTGCTCGTCATCCAGGTCCGCCAGCGACAGACCCGGCGTCTGCGCAATCAAATTGTGGCCGTCGATGAGAAGTTGCTGCATAATCAATCAGGTCACGCGCCACGCAATACGCAACACGTGGTGCGTGGTGCGTGAGAACAAGTTAGCCAGGAAGTTTCTGCAAGTTCGCAAAACTCGCCAGCAGGCGCTTAATGCCTGCCTTCTTGAAGGCTACCGTCACTTCTTCGTCATTGCGCTCGATGCGCGTTTCGATCACGACGCCTTCGCCGAACGTGGCGTGCTTCACACGCTGCCCGGCGCGAAACGCCGGCTGGCGCGAGGGGGCCGGCGGGGGTGGCGGGGTCGATCGGGTAGAGGAAGTGCCTCGAGACGCCGGTGCGTCCCACACCGAGGCGCGAATCGCCGCGGCTTCCTTAGGCTTCACACCCGCGTATGAACCTGTGCCACTGATCAGACTCTTCGGAATATCATTCAAGAAGCGCGAGGGAATGCTCACGTCGCTGCTGCCCCACATCGTGCGGCGGAAGGCATATGTCAGAAAGACGCAATCTTTCGCGCGCGTGATGCCCACGTAGCACAGACGGCGCTCCTCGGCCATTTCGTCCGGGTCTTCCAGCGCGCGCGAATGCGGTAGCAGGCCGTCTTCCAGGCCGGTGATGAACACCACCGGAAATTCCAGCCCTTTGGCCGCGTGCAACGTCATCAACACCGGCGCATCGACCTGATCTTTCAGCGAATCAACATCCGCCACCAGCGCCACATCTTCCAAAAATTCGGCCAGCGGATCATCGCCTACCAGATGCGTGTACTCGGACGCGACGTTGCGCAATTCCTTGACGTTATCCAGCCGATCCCTGCCTTCTTCCGTGCCATCATCGACATACTGACGATAACCGGAGTCCTTCAGTATCAGATCGATCAATTCGGCGACGTTCTGGCCGCGCTGAGCGGAATCAATCCACCGATCGATCAGCTGCGCGAACCCGACCAGCGATTGGCGGGCCTTCGGCGTGAGACCGGGCAAGTTAGTGGCGTTGGGCGAATTCAATTCGCTGATCAGCTGATAGAGTGTTTGATTCTTCTGCCGCGCGGCGGCGTCCAACGCCTCGATCGTCTTCGCGCCGATGCCGCGCGCCGGCACATTGATCACGCGCGCCAGACTCACCGCGTCGTGCGGATTGTGCACCAATCGCAAATAAGCCAGCACGTCTTTCACTTCACGGCGCGAATAAAACCGTGTGCCGCCCACCAATCGGTACGGCAAACCCGATCGGACAAAGGCATCTTCGATGGCGCGCGACTGCGCATTGGTGCGATAAAACACGGCGAAATCCGCCAGAGTGTGATCCTTCGATCGGATCATCCGCTGGATCGTTTCGACCACGTACTGCGCTTCGTCGTCCTGGTTGTACGCCTCGTAGATCGACACGGACGCGCCGCCGGAACGATCGGTAAACAGGTTCTTGCGCGTGCGATGCGTGTTCTTATCGATCACGCCGCGCGCCGCATCGAGAATGGTCTGCGTGGAACGATAATTCTGCTCCAGCACGATTTCCGTTAACTTCGGATACTGCTCGCGGAAACGCTGGATATTGCGGAAATCCGCGCCGCGCCACTTGTAAATTGATTGATCTTCATCGCCCACGCAGAAGATGTTGTGCCGTTTCGCCGAGAGCAGCTTCAGCATGGCATACTGCGCGGTGTTAGTGTCTTGAAACTCATCGACAAGAACATGCTGATAGCGTTCCTGATAACGGGCCAGCACGTCCGGGTGCTCGTCGAGCAGGCGCACAACTTCCAGCAGCAGATCGTCGAAGTCCAGGCCGTTGCTCTGGCGCAGCAGCGCCTGATAGCGCGGATAGATGCGGCGGATCATCTCGTGCCAGTAGGTGGGCGGCTTGTACAGTTCGGGCGTGATCAGTTCGTTCTTGGCCGTCGAGATGGCGTTGAGCACCGTCGAGGGC
>JAUQXD010000393.1 GCA_030834835.1 Thermoflexales bacterium
GTCGCTTTGCCCAGCTGCACCCAGAACCAGCTAGTTGCTTTGGCGGGCTTGCGATACCGCGTACCGGGCAGGAGGTGATAGGTTGTCGGCGCAATGGCGCGCGCTTCGGCAATGACCCGTCGGGCGTCGTCAAATCGATCGAGATAAAAATGCAGCCAGGCCAGGTTTACTTTCGCATCAATTTCCAGGTAGGGCACGCCTTTCTCGTGAGCCAGTCGAGCGGCGGCATCCAGCGTGTCACGCCCCAGTTGGGCTAACCGGTCACGTGTGGGATTGTAGGCCGTGCTCCGGGGATCGTCGTCGACGGGGCCACCGGCCTGGTCACGCAGCCAGGTCCAATCGCGGTAGATGCAGCCCAGTTCACCCAACGCTTCGATCTGCCGGATCGGCTCTGGCGCTTCATTTGCAAAGATATTGACGGCGTCGCTGGCAAAGGTGTGCGCCTGACGCAGCAGGCCGACGATCTGTTCGGGGTAATAGAGCGTCAGGTCATTGGTACCCGAGCGGCGCAGCGCCTCGGCCAGCGCGATCTCGGCCAAGCCAACGCCGCGCGGCATGTTCAATTCGCGGAAGATATAGAGGGCATGTTCGCAGTGGATACGGCCATCAGCGGGATTGCCGGCGCGGGTCTGGATCTTCCCCATCGTGTTGTGGCTGAGCGCGACCGGGTAGAGCGGTCCCAGTTCGCGCCGTAATTCCAGGGCATGCTGACAATCGATGACGGCCTGTTGAAAGTCGCCCACTTCAGTGCGCGCCCAGGCCAGGTTGTTGAGCGTATTGGCATATTCCGCACAAAACTGATCGCCCTGTTCGTCCCAGATGCTGTCCGATTCGATATAGTGCTTGATCGCATCATGGAACCGGCCAAAGCTGCGCATCAAGAAACCCAGAATGTTGTGGCCGCGCGCCAGCAGAATGGCCGCTTTTTTGATCTCTTTGTCAGCTGCCAGGTCCTTCAGGGCGGCATTCAACATCGACTCAGCCCGGTGGAGGTCCCGCGCGCTGTACACCAACGCCCAGCTGTCCCAGATGTCGAGTTCCGGGCGCGCCGCCGGCTTATTTAACAACTCGGGTGACTGCCGGCGGATTTGTTCAGCCAGCGCGTGCGCCTGGTCATAGCGCGACGTGACCAGATAGCGCTTGATCCAGCGCAGCGCCGAATCCAGATCGACGACGTGCCGCTCCATGCCGTCGTATTCGCTGTAGTCTACCGGCAATATATTGACAAATGCCAGTAGTTCGTCGCGCAATTGCATATCCAGAGTGAAGTTGTTAGACGTAAACGCCATATCGGCGTAGTCGCGGTACAGGTTGAAGCCGTCTTTCGCGTGATACCGCAGCTGATAATAAACATCTTCAACCAGCAGTTTCTCAAGCGCCTGTTCGGCCTGGCCTAGTTTTTCCAGCCCTTTCGGATCCTTGAAACGATCATCCCAGACCGCCCGTCGATCGACGGTGATCTGGCCGCGGCCTGCCCGCTCCAACCGGGCCACGCGGTCACGGGCCCCTTTGATTTTCACGTCGTAATAAGCCTTGATCGCCTCATGGACTTGCTCGCTCTGCGCTTCCGGCAAGCGATCCAGCACATGTCGCTTGAGCAAATCATACATTTCATCATGCAAAAAGATGCGCGCCGTTTCAGCGTCATCGCCGCGCCGGACTTTGACGAAGGACATCCCGGTAACGCCCTTCAAGCCGGCCTGAGCTTCGGCCAGCGGCAGGTCCGTAATGCGACACAGGAGATCGGCATCCATGCCCTTGGGCGTCCAGGCCAGACTGCGAATCACATCGTCCGACGAGCGGCCCAGTTCTTGCAACGACCGGACAATATCAATTTCCAGCTTGTCTCGAATGCTCTTGAGCTTTGCCTCATCTTGAGCGATCGCGTAGGCTTCTTCGTAGGACACGAGCAGATCGGGCAACAATTGCTGTGAAGCGACCAGGTAGTCGATGGTCAACGCCAGCAGGATGGGACGACCACCCGTGTACAGATGGATTACCCGGCGGGTGTCGTCGGGCACGCCCACCAGGCGCTGCCTGATCTCGTCGGACATCGCCGCGATTTCTTCAAAATATTGCAGGGTGTCTTCTTCACGGAACTCGTGCTGTTCGTACTCAATAAGCCGCTCGCCCAGTTTGGCCCGCAAATCCTGATGCAGACGATCGTGCGGCCGGCCGGCGACTAGGATGACGGCGTTGGGCAGCTGTGCCAGCAAATCGAGGAACCACGTGCGCAGCTCTTCGATGCTGCCCCCGGTGCTGCTGTCCTCCTTCAACTTCAGCAGGCGCTGCACCCGATCGCTTTCATACTGGATCTTTTCGGCCGTATCGAAGGCGATGACGACGCCGCGCTGATTGGCGGTCAACCGATGAAGATCGCTTTGAAAACGATGGATCAAAGCCAGACGGCTATTATCCAGATCGCGCAGGGCTTCGCGCAAGTCGTGCCTGGCCTTCTGCCAGTGTTCGCGTTGATCGAGATAGGCGGCGAAGTCCTTTGCTTGTGAACCGAGCGCCTGGTACAACGACCACGCCGCGCCTTCGACGGTATGATTGTCCGAATGGTAGAAATCCACTTCATGGCCGGCCGCCAGTATATCTGGTCGGTGCCACTCGCCGCCCGGTTGGAAGCGCGCCAGCACCTGACGTAACAGGAAAGTCTTGCCGATACCGCCCGCGGCCGTGATGTAGAAAACCCGGGTGGCCTGTGATTCATCGTCGGCCACCCGCTTGATACTGGCGAGAATATCTTCGCGATCGATGAGGGTGGTGAGGGCGTGCGCTCCGGCGTAGGATGGATCGAAATCGTCGTTCATCTCAGCCTCTCCTTCAAGCGGCAGCGGATTGTTGAATCGCGTCAGCATGGTAGGCGGCTTCAGCCGCCCATTCCTCCCGCGACTTGGAATATCGCTCGGCCCACTCGGTATACAGTCGATACGCCCGCACGTGCAACTGGCGCCACTGCGCCTCTTCCTTCGCACGCAGGGCATTCTCCAGAATCGGCCGCAGGGCCGCGTCGATGACGTAACCGCGTTTGTCACCATTCCAGTGCACCAGATTGGTGGCCACCAGTTCCTTCCGGGCCGATGTGACCTGCGCCAGCGTATCCCACGCCGGATCGTCCGGGACATCGAGATGTTCTTTGAACATGACCTGCATCCGCAGCTCGTCAAAGGCGCGCAGCACACACAAGGCTTCAAACCGCCGGCGATAAGGAGCGGCCCGCCCCAGCAACGCCTCGATCACATCGGGCGCTGGATTGGTCGGGCCGGCGACGATCTCCTGCCCGAACAGCAGGTTAGC
>JAUQXD010000394.1 GCA_030834835.1 Thermoflexales bacterium
GCCAGCCAGTGGATCATCTGTCGATCGCTGGCCGTGTGGGATGATCGACCCGTTGCCAAAACGTAAATCGCTTCCAGCAAACTGGTCTTGCCCTGCGCGTTGTCGCCGTGCAGCAAAATCGCCTGCGCGGGTAGATCGAGTTCCAGGCGCGCATAGGTGCGGAAATTGGTGAGTGAGAGGTGACGGAGGTACATGATGAGTAATGCGTAACGAGTAATGCGTAACTGAGCCGTGATTGTAACACAGATAAAGCGATCGGGCGGTATAATTCGGTCATCTACGCTCAAGGAGTTGCCATCTTGCGGCGGCTAATTTCGATCTCAATCTTCATTGCCTTCATCATCTCGCTGTTGCCGATTGGATCGCTCCATGCTCAGGACACGCCTGCACCGATGAAAGTCGTTGTCCCCGGCACGCATCAGTCCGAGTTGGGGTGCAGCGGCGACTGGCAGCCCGATTGCGACAAAACCGCGTTGACGTATGATGCGCAATCGGATGTGTGGACGGGCGAGTTTGAGATCATGCCCGGCAATGATCAAGATGGCAAAGGCGCGCGCTACAAAGTCGCTCTCAACGGCAGCTGGAGCGAGAACTACGGCCAGAAGGCGCAGCAGGGCGGATCGGACATTCCCCTGATCGTCACCGCGCCGACTAAAGTAAAATTCTATTACGATCACAAAACGCACTGGGCGACCGATAATTACAACGCCCTCATCGTCACCGCGATTGGTGATTTCCAGAGCGAACTGGGTTGCGCCAACGACAACGATGCAGCCTGTTTGCGATCGTGGCTGCAAGACCCCGAAGGCGACGGTCAATATGCCTTCATCACCACTCAAATCCCGGCAGGCACCTACGAGTTAAATATGGCGATCAACGAACAGACCGATGAAGTCTACGGACAAGATGGCCAGAAAGACGGCGCGGCCATTCCGTTCACAGTGAAGGCCGATGGCGATGAAGTTTACTTCGGCTTCGATGGCGCAACCAGGACGATCACGATCAGCACCGAGGGCGCACCGCGCGGCAGTCTGGGCGCGGCGATGGCGCACTGGCTCACGCGCGACACCCTCGTGTGGAATGTAATCGGTTCGCCCAAATACAACTATGCGCTGCACTACGATCCGGCCGGCGCGCTGACACTGGGCGCGAAAGGCGTCGAGGGTGGGCAGACCATCTCGTTGACGTTCACCAGCTCCGGCCCCGGCGCGGCCATGCTGAAGAAGTTCCCGCACCTCACCGGCTATTCCACCTTGAAACTCGATGCGGCCGATGTAGCAAAAGTGCCTGAAATTCTCAAAGGCCAGATCGCCGTCACGGCGCGCGATCAAAACGGCAAGCTGATCGATGCCACGGCGCTGCAAATCCCCGGCGTGCTCGATGATCTCTTCACCTACAACGGCCCGCTCGGCGTGACGTGGGAAAACGATAAGCCGACCCTGCGCGTGTGGGCGCCCACCGCCCGATCGGTGCAGCTGCATCTGTACGACGATGCGACCACCACCGCCGATGCGGTGATCGCGATGATGCGCGATGATCAATCGGGGGTGTGGACGGCCGCCGGTGATGCGAGTTGGAAGGGCAAATTCTATCTGTACGAAGTTGACGTGTATGTTCGATCAGCCAACAAAGTCGAAAAGAACCTCGTCACCGATCCGTACTCGTTCAGCCTGTCGACAAACAGCACGCGCAGCCAGATCGTCGATCTGAACGACGCGGCTTTACAACCGCCCGATTGGACGCAGCTGGCCAAACCGGTTCTGAATGCGC
>JAUQXD010000395.1 GCA_030834835.1 Thermoflexales bacterium
TGTTTACCGCTGTTCAAGAGCAGGCTCGCGCGCGACAGGCACAGCTGACCAAGCCCGCCGGCAGCCTGGGCCAACTGGAAGACATTTCGATCCAACTCGCCGCGATTACAGGCCAGTTACGCCCGTCGCTGGCGAACAAAGCCGTGATCGTGATGGCGGGCGATCACGGTGTGGCGCATGAAGGCGTCAGCGCCTACCCTTCGGAAGTGACACCGCAAATGGTGCTGAATTTCCTGCACGGCGGCGCGGCCATCAACGTGTTGGCGCGGCAGGCGGGCGCGCGCGTCGTCGTGGTCGATATGGGCGTGGCCAGTGACATTCCAGCCATGCCGGGCTTGCAGATTCGCAAGATCGCGCGCGGCACGCAGAACATGGCCGCGCTGCCCGCCATGACACGTGCGCAGGCCGAAGCGGCGATTGCGACCGGCATCGAGGTGGTGAACGCCGAGATCGCCAACGGGCTTGATCTCGTGGCAACCGGCGATATGGGCATCGGCAATACCACGCCCTCGTCCGCGATTGTGGCCGCGATGACGGGCCGCCCCGTGGCCGAAATCACGGGGCGCGGCACCGGCGTGGATGACGTGGGGCTGGCGCGCAAGATCAAAACGATCGACCATGCGCTGCAACTGCACGATCCCAATCCGAATGATGCGTTGGACGTGTTGAGTTGTGTGGGCGGTTTTGAAATCGCGGGGCTGGCGGGCGTCATCATCGGCGCGGCGGCGCAGCGCGTGCCCGTCGTCATCGACGGTTTCATCTCCGGTGCGGCGGCGCTGATCGCGACGGGGCTCGTCCCTGAAGTCAAACCGTATCTGATCGCGGCGCATCAATCCGTGGAGATCGGGCATCGCGTGATGCTTGAACATCTCGGACTGCGGCCCTTGCTCAATCTCAACTTGCGTCTGGGCGAAGGCACCGGCGCGGCGCTGGCGTTTAATCTGATCGAGGCGTCAGTGCGCATCCTCAACGAGATGGCGACGTTCGCGGAAGCGGGCGTGAGCAACAAAGAGTAATCTTTCCGTCGATGCACCATCGGCTGGAAGCCGACGGCTATGCGTAAGCTAAGCCCGCGCAGCGGGCTTTCTACCTGTAGCCGTCGATTTTCAATCGATGGCGGATGCAGAACCATATGAATAGTCTGTTGTTTGCGCTGGGTTTCCTGACCTCAATACCGGTTCGCACGCCTGCGCCGCAGCCCGGCGAGCTGGGCCGTGCGGGTGTATGGTTCCCCATCGTCGGGCTGTTCATCGGCGCAATTCTGGCCGGGGCGCAGTATGCGCTGAATCAGGTGTTTTCGCCATTGTTGAGCGCGGCGTTGGTGGTGGCACTGTGGGCGCTGTTGACGGGCGGCCTGCACCTGGACGGCTTGGCTGACTGCGGGGATGGTTTGCTGGCGGCTGTGTCGCGGGAACGGCGGTTGGAGATCATGCACGATCCGCGGCTGGGCACGTTCGGCGGCGCGACGTTGATCTTGCACCTGCTGCTGAAGACATTTGCGATTGCGACATTGCCGGTACCTTCGATCATCGCGTTCTTGCTCGCGCCATCGATCGCGCGCTGGGCAATTCTGATCATCGCAGTGCAGCCGTCGGCGCGGCCGGGCGGCATGGGTGAAGCGTTTAAGCAAGGGTTGAAGCGCACGGTCTACATTGGTGCGGCGGTCGTCCCGATCGTTCTGATTGTGCTCGGCGGCTGGCGGGCGATCGTCGCGGTGGGGTTGGTGCATCTCGTCGCGTGGGGCATCATCCGCCTGACCCGATCGCGCCTGGGCGGCGTAACGGGTGATGTGTTTGGCCTGACAGTCGAAGTGAGCGAACTCATCGTGCTGTTGGTCTTTGCCGCCGCATTATACTGATCACGCACCACGCAATACGCAACACGTTTTGAAAGGCTGCTCAAATGCTCTATCCCTTCCGCCTCGGCACAACCTCTTACATCATCCCGGCTGATATTCTGCCCAACGCGCACTATCTGGCCGATAAAGTGCAGGACATCGAACTGGTCTTGTTTGAAGTGGACGATGGCCCGAACAATTTGCCGTCCGTCGATGTGATCGATGAATTGATCGCGTTGGCCGATCAACATCAACTCACCTACACCGTGCATCTGCCGCTCGATCTGCGCTTGGGCGTGAATGGCGACGAACAGCACGGGTCTTTGATCAAAGCGCGCAAGGTGATCGAACACACACGCGCCTTGCAGCCGTGGGCGTATGTGATGCACCTCGATGGCCGCGAGGTGAAGGACAATCCGACATCGGAAGCGCTGCAACAGTGGCAGGCTCACACGCGACGCGCGCTGGAACTGGTGGCCGGGTGGGCGGGCGGAGCCGATCGGCTGGCGGTGGAGAATCTGGAGACGTATCCGCTGGACTTTATCGCGCCCGTCGTCGAGCGGATCCCGGTGGCGCGCTGTGTAGACATCGGACACCTGTGGCTGGACGGGCACGATCCCGTGCCGTATCTGCGTGAGGCGCTGCCGCGCACGCGGGTGATCCATCTGCACGGCATCGCCGAACGCGATCACAAATCGCTGGCCCATCAGCCGCGTGAGAAGATCGATGCGGTGATGCAGTTCTTGTTGAGCGTGAAATATAATGGTGTGTTGACGCTGGAGATCTTTGGCGAAGAAGATTTTTACTCATCGATGACGGTGCTGGAACAGAGCGCGAGGTCGATATGGGCAAACGCATGACGTTGGTGCTGGGCGGCGCGCGTAGCGGCAAGAGCACATACGCGCAACAATTGGCCGCCGAGCACGGCTCGGCAGTCGTCTATGTGGCAACGGCCGTGGCGGGCGATAGTGAGTTGGCTGATCGCATTGCAGCGCATCGCGCTGAACGGCCCGCACACTGGCAGACCATCGAAGCGCCGCGCTCGATCGGGGCCGCGATCCAATCGGGGGCGGGACAGGCTGACGTGATCTTGATCGATTGCTTGACCTTGTTGGCGAATAACGTCATCGTGCCGCTGCCCGAATCGGTGACAGCGCAGGCAGCCGAAGCCGCGTTGAATGTCGAGGTTGAAGAATTGTTGAATGCGTATGCAGTGAGTGGCGCTGAATGGATCATCGTATCGAATGAAGTGGGCCTGGGGTTAGTGCCGCCCTACCCGCTGGGGCGCGTGTATCGCGATGCGCTGGGCCGCGCCAATCAACGGTTGGCTGCCGCCGCCGATGAGGTGCTGTTCATGGTGGCCGGCCTGCCGCTCAAAGTGAAGTAACCCTCTCATCAACTTCTAGCTTGACAACCCCGGCTTCGGGTGCTATACTCCCCTATAGTATCAGGCGGTGCGGGGGCAACGCCATCCACAACGGGAGTAAGCATGCCGATCTACGAATACTACTGCCCCGATTGCAGTACCGAGTTTGAGAAACTGGTCCGGCTGTCGGAAGCCAATATCGTTCCAGATTGCCCGGAATGCGGCGAAAAACACGCCCAAAAGAAACTGTCGGCCTTTGCCACCAGCGGTGGCAGCACGGGGCGCAGCGTGGCCGCCAGCAGTTGTGGCGGCGGTGGCCGCTTTTCTTGAGCAGGCTAACACCAGCCGCCGTGCGCGGCACAATGTTTTCAGAGAGATACTGAGGTAGGGTATGAAGGTACAAACACCCGCGACCAAAGACGAATTGCAGAAGCGCCTGCGCCGCATCGAGGGCCAGGTGCGCGGCGTGCAGAAAATGCTGGACGAAGAGCGCGACTGCCACGAGATCATTCAGCAGTTGGCGGCGATTCGATCGGCCGTGCAGGGCGCGAGCCTGATGTTTATGAAGCAGTACGCGTCCGATTGTTTGTTGAACGCGGACAATTCCGATCTAGCCACGCGCTCGATGCTGGTGGATGATTTGATCGGTCTGCTGGGCAAAGCGCCATAAAGGACTAATCAGATGAGTGAGCATGTGAAGAGCGCCCACGCCACGTGGGAAGGTCAGGGTCTGGCGTTTACGATTGTGGGCGGTTCGGGCTATACCGTGCGCACCGATAATCCCTCTGGCCCCAATGCAGCCAGCCCGATGGAACTGGTCGCGATGGCCTCGGCTACGTGTACTGCGTCCGATGTGATTTCGATTTTGCAGAAGAAGCAGCAGCAGGTCACGGGTTTTGAAGTGCACGTGCTTGCGCCGCGCGCCGGCGAGCATCCTAAAGTGTTTACGGAGATCAATCTGGAATACGTCGTCACCGGCCGCGCGCTCGATCCGAAGGCGGTGGAACGCGCCATCGAGTTGTCGTTGACCAAGTACTGCTCGGTCAACAAGATGCTGGAAAAAGCCGCGACGATTAAGCATACCTATCGCATCGTCGAAGCAGAGGTCGCGGCGGCATGAGTACGACGACGTTGAAGTGGTTGTCCGGCAAGCGCTTTGTCGGTATCGATTCGACCAATCATTCTGTGGTCCTATCGTCCAAGGATGAGGGTATCGGCGTTAAACCGTCGG
>JAUQXD010000396.1 GCA_030834835.1 Thermoflexales bacterium
GCCGAAATTCCCTCTTGACAAATAGACGGATGTCTATATAATAATCCATAGACGGTTGTCGATATGAAGAAGATCAATCACAGTTACCGCCTGGTCGAAGCCGAAGCGGCGGCGGCCTAGCATGGGAACTTCAACCACTACGCTGAATTGGCTGTCGGGCAAGCGTTTTATCGGGATCGATTCAACCAATCATTCGGTGGTCTTGTCTTCCAGGGATGAGGGCATTGGCGTTAAGCCATCCGATATGCTGTTGCTCGCCCTGGCCGCCTGTACCGCAGTCGATGTGGTGGAGATTCTGGCCAAGAAGCGCATGCCGCTGACTTCACTGGACATCGTGACCAGCGGCGAGCAAGACGCCGATCCGCCGTGGACATTTCGCAAGATTCATATGAAATTCTGCCTGAGCGGCGCCAGTCTGACCGGCAAAGCGGTCGAGCAGGCGATTCTCTTGTCGGAAGAAAAATACTGTTCGGTGGCCGCGACCATTCGCGGCGTCGCAGAAATTACAACGGAATTTGAGATCATCAAAGAAGGAGATTAGCAATGAAAGAGCCAGTGCATGTAACCGATGCCGCGTTTGAGAAGGCCGTGTTGAAGTCGCCCGTGCCGGTGGTGGTGGATTTCTGGGCGCCGTGGTGCGGGCCGTGCCGCATGGTCGCCCCGGTGCTGGAGAAGATCGCGGGCGAGTACGAGAACAAGATCATCGTCGCCAAGGTCAACACCGACGAGAATCCCGAGTGGGCTATGAAGTACGGCGTGCAGGGCATCCCGACGATGCTGTTCGTCCGCGACGGCCAGATCGTCGATCGGATCGTGGGCGCAGTGCCGTATCCCGTTATCAAGGGCCGTGTCGATAAGATTCTGGCCGCACAGGTGACAGTGTAACTCGCGCAGTCGATCAAGTCCGCTATCCAATCACAAGGCCGAGGCGCAGTTTATGCGCCTCGGCTTTTTGTTTAGAATTCCGGCTCTTCCGGGTTCAGTGGGAATCGCTCCCGGCGGATTGCCAAATCCGCCACCATAGCCGATAGATTTGGCAATCCATCGGGAGCAGTCAACAACAATCCCGTCCAAGTCGGGAGAGCCGAAATTCCCTCTTGACAAATAGACGGATGTCTATATAATAATCCATAGACGGTTGTCGATATGAAGAAGATCAATCCGGTTGAATTTGCCAAAGCCATCGCCGATGAGACGCGGCAGAAGATCATGGGGCTGTGCTGTTGCTGCGAACTATCGGTGAACGAGATCGCCGAGCAGACGGATGTCTCGCAGCCAACGGTCTCGCACCATCTTGCCATCCTGCGCGAGGCGGGGTTGGTCGATGCGCGCCACGAAGGCAAGCAGACGTACTACACGCTGAATCAAGATCGTGTGGCGCTGTGTTGCGGCCAGCTCATGCAAGTCTTTGCGCCGGAAACTGACGTGACCGAAGCCGTCAAGCAAGCCGCTAAAGGCTAGATCACCGATCGGGCTGAAAACCAGCCCATTTTCTTTGTCGATTCACATAGACAACTGTCTATACAACTTGATGCAATCGCACGGCCGGCGGGCGCATCCACATTCAATATTTGGAGGAATACCATGCAACCCACATCGATTCATGACAGTGTCCGCGAGCACTACGCCGAACTGGCGCGCACCTCGAATTCGTGTTGTGGCAGCAACACCGGCAACAGCATGTTGTATGATGAGAAACTGATCCAGACCGTGCCTGCCGACATTAGCGGCTTTTCGTTAGGCTGTGGCGATCCGATCACGCTGGCGAAGTTGCAGCCCGGCGAGACCGTACTCGATTTAGGCTCCGGTGGCGGCCTCGATTGTTTCCTCGCGTCGAAGCAGGTCGGCGAAGCGGGCCGCGTCATCGGCGTGGACATGACGCCCGATATGCTGGCGAAGGCCCGCGCGAACGCGCAGCGACTGGGCTATCCCAACGTTGAATTCCGCGAAGGCTATCTTGAGGCGCTGCCGGTGGAGGATCACACCGTTGATGTGGTGATCTCCAACTGTGTGATCAACCTCTCGCCCGATAAGCCGCAGGTCTTCCGCGAAGTCTTTCGCACGCTGAAGCCCGGCGGCCGCGTGGCTGTGTCGGACATCGTCACGAACAGCGCATTGCCGAAAAAGATGCAGAAAAACATGGAGGCGTGGGGGGCGTGTGTGGCCGGGGCATTGGACCAACGCGAGTATGTGCGTGGTCTGCGCGAGGCGGGCTTCGTCAACGTGCAGGTGCAGCCTAAGAGCCAGACCGATCAAGCGTTGGCCGCCCTGCCGATCGGTGTGCCGTTCTCAGCGACGGTCACGGGCCGCCGGCCGCTTGAAAACGAGCAACCACTCGGCGAGATGTCGAGTGAAGTAACAACCGAATCCACCCAATCAGCCTTAGAACAGTTCGATGGGCTGAAGCAGCTGATCGGCGACATCACCGATCTCAACGCGATCGAGAACGGTTACGACCTGCGGTTGCAGGGCGATCCGAAACTGATTCGAGCCAGGGTTGAAGAGCTGCGTAACGCGGTGGGGTGCTGCACGCCGCTGCGCTTCGAATTGGTCGAAGCGCCCGATGGCCTGCACTTGCACCTGACGAATGCGCCTGAAACGGCCTTTGTGTCGATTGACAGCCTCAATTGATAAAGTAGGGCGCGTTTGCCCATGTCCCGCGCTCTGCGCGGGTGGGCCGGTGCGCTATACGCGCCATCACTGGCGGCTAAGAAAGCCGCCCTACATCAATCAGACAGCCTCACGCGATTGAACTCGCATGAGGCTGTTTTTGTGTCGAGAGATCGAGCAACATCGCCACAGCCGATTGCGGGCACGCGCTCTGAAACTCAATGGACGCCTGAACGGTGGTGGGCACATCCGCCCGATCGATCCGCGCGAACCCGAAGCGTGGAAAGTAATCGTACGCGGTGGTAGTGAGCAATACAATGCCCGACAGTTGATCGCGCCGCGCTTGATCGATCAGTTGTTGCGTCAAAGCTGCGCCCAGCCCGCGACCGTGTTCGCTGGCGATGACGGCCACTGATCGGAGCAGACCATAGTCACCGTATTTTTCCAGCGCCGCCGTACCGATGAGTTCGTCAGCGCGGATAGCCAGTACAAACTCCGACAAATGATCCTGCACACCGTCGAGCGGCAACTTCGCCGCCGAGAGCAGACTCGCTATGGCGGGCCAATCGGTGGGTTGAGCGGTGCGAAAGGTGATGGTAGACATTAGAACTATTTTTCCCTCTTCCAAAACCGGCGAACCGCTCGATCTTCCGGGTAGATTGTCGAAGCGGCGCTCTCGATGTCGAACTCAAACAAAATGTAGCGTTCCGCCGGCGCATAGCTGGCCAGGCTGACGGCCAAGGCCCGCAATTCCAGGTTATCGATCAAACGCGCCTGGCCGGTCACGATAAACTCACCACTTGTCCCGCTGTTGTCACTCACTGCACAGTGAATGGCGAAGCGCCCGTCGCGCTGAAGGTCGTGTCCTTTCGGTGAGGTCGGCTCCATGAACACAAAGAAGTGGCCTTGCCCGATGATGGGTGTCATCGGATGGACGCGGGGTGAGCCATCCTTGCGGATAGTCGCCAGATAAGCGACTTTGCCGTTCAGTCGTTCAGCGCCGAACGCGGCCAGTTCCGGTTGTTGGTCTTCCAGGTGTTTCCAACTCATGAAGTGCTCGTTTCAGCCTCCTTCCTGGCCACTCCCCCCTCTCCCGAAATCACGCTTTCGCGAAGCGCCCCGTAGCAAAGCGGAGCGGGTGATTTTGGGAGAGGGGGGCGGGGGGTGAGGTCAGTCCTCAGCTCACCGCTTTCTTCACGAGCGCGCTGATCTTTTTCTCATCGGCGGCTGTCAACTCCCTCAGAGCGAAGGAGGTTGCCCACATGGCACCCTCGTCGAGGTTCGCATCGTCGTTGAAGCCGAACGTCGCGTACCTTGACTTGAACTTCGACGCAGGCGTAAAGTAGCAGACGACTTTGCCGTCCGCGTTGGCATAGGCGGGCATGCCATACCACGTCTTCGGCGCGAGTTCCGGCGCGCAGTCTTTGATAATCTCATGGATCCGCTGACCCATCGAGCGATCGGGTTCCGGCAGTGCGGTGATGACCGCGAGTGCGGCGCGTTCCCCTTCCCCCCGGTTCTTGGTCATCCGCTCTTCGGCCTTCAACTCTCTGGCGCGCTCTTTCATCGCCGCCTTTTCCTCGGCCGAGAAGCCTTTGGACTTCTGGCCGTTCGCGGTGGT
>JAUQXD010000397.1 GCA_030834835.1 Thermoflexales bacterium
CCGGGCGATAGTCGGTTTAGGGGATTGAAATTTTCGGGACACAGATGGACACAGATACCACAGATAATGATCCATCCGCGTAATCTGTATTATCTGTGCAATCCGTGTCCGATTTCTCACGCTTCATCAATCGTCGAGCGCCGATTGAAGCGCGCGGCCAACTCGATGACGAACGCTGCGAGTTGGCGGTGGAAGCGATAGAACAACAGCGCCAGCACGATGCCGCCGCCCACCACGCCGATGATCACCGCAGGCGGCAGCACATTCGCATTCGCCGTCAGCCACGCTTGCACGATGACGCTGGGCATGCGGCCAAACCACGCCAGCGGCGCCATCACCTTCAGTGGCAAATGACTTAGCCCGATGGCGTAACAGGCTAAATCGTCCGGCACCCATGGCATGACAAAGATCACGAAGAAAAAGATCGGGCCGCGCTGCGCCGTAAACCGATCGAAGGTGGCGATCGATTTCGGATCGATCAACTTGTCCACCAGCGGCCGTCCGAAGCGCCGACCGAGGATCATATTCAGCGATGAACCAATCCCCATCCCGATGAAGGCGTACAGCACCCCGCCCCAGAAGCCGAAGACATACGCGCCTGCCACGGCCAGCAGACTCACCGGCGAAATCGACAGCACCGTTTGCGCCACGATCATGCCAATCAACGCCAGCGGCCCCCACGCGCCGAAGCCCGCAATCCACGCCCGCACGCGCTCTTGATCCATCAAGAAATTGACCAGCGGCCGTCCGCCGATCACGACGGCAATCACCCCTACGGCGACAATCGCCGCCAACACACCCCAACGCTTTTTCATGTCACTCGCTCCAATAGGGCGCGACTATACCGCAAGATGGGGAATCGTGCTACGAGGACGTAATGCGTAATAGGTACTGCGTAATCCGTGGTTGCGCCCCATACTGCACATCACTTGTTACTCGTCACGCCTTTCGCTTTACGCATTACGCCTTACGTATTACAATCGCCCCATGCAACCCGACTCCTCCGTCCTCGTGGCCGTAATGAACTCCCAGCGCGACTTCGCCCTGGCCCGCGATCAGCGCTGGTATCGCATTCCACAGCAGACCGCACCCAAGTTCTTTCCGCCTGACTTCGTGGCCTTTTATTGCACCAAACCCTTCGGCACAGAGGCTTACACCGTGAAGTGGTACGCTCAAGTGCGCGGCCATGAGCTGCTCCCGCGCCGCGAGTTGCTGCCCAATGAAACGAGTAATCCCAAAGCCAACGAGCCGTACTACAAATTGCAACTCGGCCCGTTGCTCGAACTGCCGCACGCCATCCCATCGAAGCGCTGGCGCAGACTGACCTTCGTGCTGACGACGGGCGAACGTCTCTTCAGCGCGTGGGAGATCAACGATTTGATCCTCGGCCCGCACGAGCAAGACCTGATGTGGCGCGCCCTGAAGGACGCCGGCATCGCCGCCGAGCGCGGTTACGTGATCCGCGAAGCGAAAGCGCGCTACAACGTCGATCTGGCCGTGCCCTGCGCCGACGGTGATCTGGGCATCGTCATCCGCGAG
>JAUQXD010000398.1 GCA_030834835.1 Thermoflexales bacterium
TCGGAATTGGGCTTCAGGCCCAGCTCGACAAAGATCACATCAGTCGCCAGTTCGCGCCGATCGCCATTTTTCTTGACGACCAGGCTGCGCGCAAAGTCGTCGCCGTTGACCTGCACGGCTGCGTACCCTTCCAGGATCAGCACGTTGGATAACGTCCGCAGATGCTGGCCCAGCGGCGTGTCCAGCTCGCCGTGCGTGGGCGCAACCAGCGTCACGTGTTTGGCAATCTGCGCCAGTTCCAGCGCCGCCATCAGGGCCAGCCGGGTATCGCCGACGACGATCCCGGTGCGATCGATGAAGAGCGGCGCATAACTCATCGCGCTGAAGCACAGTCCGCGCATTAGGTACTCGCGCTCGCCGGGCACGTCCAGGAACTTGCCCTGCGTGCCGGTCGCTACAATCAGCGCTTTGGCGTCGTAACTGGCGGGGGTGTGTTCGTGTTCTTTGCCGCCGCGCGTGAAAACGCGATAACCGCCCGCGATCGGCTCGACCTTTTCGACCTTGTCCAGCACGCGCGCAAAATCCAGATAGTGAATCTCATTCACAAACCGATTGACCACCTCTTCCCCGTTGATCACCAGGTGATGTTCCACATCGGGCAGTTGCAGCCGCCAGTTGGTCTTGCCGCCCAGGTCCTTGGCAATCAACAGCACGTCCAGTCGCTTGCGCAACGCGTAGATGGCCGCCGTTAAGCCGGCCGGCCCGCCGCCGATGATGATCAGATCGTACATGGTGTTCTCCTCATTTGTCATTGTTAATTTGTCATTGTTCATTGATCAGTCGGTCATTTCAATAAAGCCTTCGTCCATCATCGTGTGCGTCAAATCGCGCGCGTTCTTGATGATGGCCGAGGCCAGTTGATATTCTTGATCATAAGTCAGCGGTTTGCGCGCCAACCCTTGCTCCACCGCTTTGGCCGCAGCCGCGGCGGCCTCGCGCGGGAAGAGATCCCACTCGTCCATCGTCGGCAGAATATAGTCGGGTGACAGGCGCGTCGCGGAGGCCATATCGGCCAGCGCGTGCGCCACCGCCAGGCACATCTCGTCGGAGATGGTGCGGGCGCGCACGTCGAGCACGCCGCGGAACAGGCCCGGAAAGCCGAGCGAATTGTTGACCTGGTTCGGAAAGTCCGATCGGCCGGTGGCGACGATCGCGGCGCCGGCTTCATGCGCCTCCCACGGCCAGATTTCGGGAATCGGGTTGGCGCAGGCAAACACAATCGGATCCTGCGCCATCGTCCGTACCCACTCCGGCTTAATCGTGCCTGGCCCCGGCGCAGAAAACGCGACGACGACATCCGCGCCCACCAGCGCCTCTGCGATGCCGCCCTGACGACCTTCGACATTGGTGATCTGGCACAGCCGCCACATGTCGATGTATTCGGCTTTGCGCAGCTCAATATCCGCCCGGCCTTTGTACAACAACCCGTTGACATCGACCACGCGGCAGCGGGCCGGATCCGCGCCGGACGCGAAGAGCAATCGGGTGGTGGCAACCCCGGCCGCGCCCGCTCCGATAAACGTGATGCTGACCTCGCTCAATTTCTTGCCCACCACTTTCAGCGCATTGATCAGGCCGGCCAACACGACCAGCGCCGATCCCTGCTGATCGTCGTGCCAGATGGGAATCTCGGCGCGCGCCTGCAGGGTATCCAGAATGCGGAAACACTTGGGCTGCGAGATGTCTTCCAGGTTGACGCCGCCAAAGCCGGGTGAAATGGTCAACACCGTTTCGATAATTTTAGCCGGGTCTTTGGTATCCAGCATGATCGGCCAGGCGTCCACGCCGCCCAGATATTTGTAGAGCAGCGCTTTGCCTTCCATGACGGGCAACCCGGCTTTGGGTCCGATGTCGCCCAGGCCCAGCACGCGCGTGCCGTCGGACACCACGGCCACGGTGTTCCACTTGTGCGTATACTCATACACCAACTCCGGATCGGCTTGAATGGCTTTGCAGGGCGCGGCCACGCCAGGCGTATACCAGATGGCAAAGTCTTTGAAGTCGCGCACGCGGCACCTGAGCGCGGTTTGCACTTTGCCGTGATAAAACGGGTGCAGCCGCATGGCATCGGCGGCGGGCTGCCTGGCTTTGGCGAGCAACTCTTCGGTGGTGATAACCGGGGCATCTTTCAGCATGGCATATCCTCCGATAGTTGATCATTCTGAACTGCGCATTGACCAGCGAGCGATAGGGTGATCATTCCAGGCTGCGTATCGACCAGCGTGTGGTACTGACTGGACGCACGACCATCAGCGAAGTTTTGACGCTGTGCAAGACTTTCTCGGTGACGCTGCCGTACACCCAGCGCTGCACGCCGGTGCGGCCGTGCGTCGCCATGACGATCAGATCGGTTCCGTATGTTTCGACGAATTCGTAGATGTTGTCGGCGGC
>JAUQXD010000399.1 GCA_030834835.1 Thermoflexales bacterium
CAGCCGCAGTGTGTGACCCGTCGGCGCCGTGTCGAAGATCACGATATCAAAAGCCAAGCCGTTGGTTGAAGGGACATCGAGAAAATCGGTGAAGCGATCAAAGGCGGCGACTTCGGCGGTGCACGGCCCGCTCATCTGCTCGGCAATCACTTGCACCATTGGCAACGGAAAGGCCGCGCGGATGGGCGCCATGGCACGATCGATGTATTCTTCGGTCGCGCGATCGGGATCGATCTCCATCGCCCACAGATTCGCCACGTGCTCGATCGGGGTGATCTGGTGCCCGATCGTTTGTTCGAACACATCGGCCAGGTTCGAGGCGGGATCGGTGGTGACGATCAACGTGCGTTGGCCTTCGTCCGCGTAACGGACGGCTTGCGTGCAGGCCATGCTGGTCTTGCCCACGCCGCCTTTGCCTGAAAAGAAAATGAACTGCGTCATGCGGTTGCTCCGTTCAAGACGGCTTTGATCTCGGCCAGCGTGGGATACGCACCCACTTTGACGACTTGGCCGTGCACAGCAGTGATCGGCAGTGCGGCCATCTGCTGCTCGCGCACCAGCCGCATCACGTCGGGGTTGCTCAAAAAGGCCTGGGGTTGGCCCGTCATCTGATACCGCGCTACCGTCAAACCTTCCGCCTGAAGCGCGAGGATCATCTCGTTGATATCCAGTAAGGTTTGATCGAGCGTCGGGCCGCACAGGCCGGTCGGGCAGCACATCGGCGGATCGAACAATTCAACCACTGCGGTTGAGGTGTGCGTGGGTGGGGCATCAAACAAGGTCAGGGTGTCAGTCATCGTAGTTCAATCTCCATTGAAGCAATTTTGCAAAAGAAAATCAGTTGCGGGCCACAGCGATGTCGCTCAGGTGCACGAGCGAATTTTGTGGTCCACACGTCGGGCGTCGCGGCTTGATCCGGGCGGGATCGAAGAACACGCCGAACAGCTCATTCAATTCATTGAGCGCGGCTTGATTGATCGAGTAGTAGATCCAGCGTGCATCAACCGCATCGCGTTCGATATCGACCAGGCCAGCCTGCCGTAGCACGCTCAGGTGATGCGAGATGAGGTTGGGGGCCATTTGCAGCGCGTCGCCCAATTCGCAGTTGCACTGCACACCTTCCATCAACAGGTGCAGGATCAGCAGACGCTTCGGCTCAGCCAGGACCTTCAAGCGGTCAGCGAGGGTTTGCAGGTTAATAGGGGGACGAGTGATACCCTTCATAGTGATCCTCTAAAAGTAATTCAATCCGTGTTGAATTATATCAGGCAAAGAACGAATCAGCAAGGACAGATGTCACGCCAGCGGGATGAGATGAGACCGACATCCGGTGACTCGTGTCACGGTCGTTCGGTCAGCGCCAGAATCGGCACGCGACCTTGCTCGACGCAGTGATAGGCGAAGACGTACATCCCCGCTGACCAGGCTTGATGCGGATAGCCCATCGGCCGGCCGGTGCGCCCGTGACACCACTCGTTGAATTCCCACTCTTCCTCAACGCCCAGCCGGTTGACTTCGGCCAATCGCTCCAACTGATGCCGCGCTTCAGCCATGCGACCGGCTTTCACTAGCGCGGCCACATAGAAGCCACCGACGAACGGCCAGATACCGCCGTTGTGATATTGCTCTGGCAGATTCAGATTGTTGTTGCGATAGTATTCGCGCCAGTCTTTGTTGCCGGGATGAATCACCGGATTCAATACGCGCACCGGATATGGCTCAGCGATGCCCACTTGATGCAGATAATCGAGGATGCGTTTTTCCTGCGCGGGGTTAGCCACATCGAAGAGGATCGCCAGCAGATTGCCGAACACATCGCAGTAGTCGCCAAAGTCACGGAAGGCAACAAAGGGCAGGAAGAACGGCCGCTTGACCAGCACCGGATCGACCTGGCTGAGCGTGTGTTTCCATTCGGTGTGGCCGGGACAATCGGGACCCCATTCCGCTTTATTCTCTTCACCGACCCACAGCACAATGCGGATCTTGTGCCGCACATCGTCAGCCATACAGTCGTAGCGCGATCCATCCACCCCCAGTGCCTGTGCCATCTCGGCCATCGCGCGCAACGCCGCATACCACAAAATATTGTCATAGAGCACGTTGAAGCGATTGGCGAGCAGGTCGGCCCAGTCAGCGGCTTCATGAACTTCCAATAGGCCGCAGCCGTTGGAGTCCTGATAGCGCAACCACAGTAAGGCTTTCTCCAATGTGGGCCAGTGCTCGCGCAGGAGTTCCAGATCATGCGAAGTGCGATACTCAAACGCATGCCCCAGAATGAACCACAGATTCGAGTCCATCGAGCCGGCGTTGGTATGATCCAAGCGCCCTGTTGCTACACTGACGTTGTTGGGAATCGCGCCGAGTTCGGACTGTTGACTGGCCAGCGTTCGCAGTGAGACGCTCAGGCAACACTCGTGACCGGGCGACAGCAGTGCGCCCAGCGACGTGATGACGCTATCACGCGCCCACACGTGCGGATAGCCCTCCGGGGAGGCCATCAAGCCGATCGGGCTGCATTCCGTTCCGAGAATTTGTTGTGCCTTGTCAAGTGCCGTTTCCGTTAAAGTGCTCATCGTTTCCTGCCTTTCAAAACATCGCTTCCAATGTTGCACGTCGATCATTCAAAGCGTTATCGGCGCGCAGCGGCGAACATTCAACCACCGATCGTTTATGTTGCAACAATCCGAACGCGAAAGCCATGCAAGTGGCTTCACCACATTGTCCACAGTTGGTCTGCGGCAACAGCGTCCACACGTCGAGCGGACGCGGCGCGTGGCGGCCGACCGTCACGGCGACGAGTTCGACCCGATGATCCCACGTCGCGTTGATGGCGTCCTTGAGTGCGGCCAGCAACTCCAGCCCTTCGTCAGCGCTCTTGAGCTGCGTAATATACACGCGATCCGCATACAGTGTCATGAAACCCGCAGGGCGACGGAAGGTCAACGTATGTGCCTCGGGGTTGTAGGCGAGGATGCCGGGCAGGGTGGCGAGATACGGCATAACCTCGTCGAGCAGTCGGTTCGGCTTGCCGATCACGATAATCT
>JAUQXD010000400.1 GCA_030834835.1 Thermoflexales bacterium
CCTATGCTATAATCCCCTCCGCTTCACCCAAAGGACGTTGATTCACACACGCATGTTCCGATTAACTGCAAATTCGTTCCGGATGACGATGCTGGGCGTGATTGGCCTGCTGGCGATCACCGCCGCCTGCACTTCTACGCCGACCGACACACCGCCGACACCAACGGCGGTCGCTGGCGCGACCCGCAGCGCTGCCGCAACCAGCGGCGCCGCGACACCCTCACTGCCGCCCACCGTACCAGACGCCATGCTGCCCACGGCCACAGTGGCCGCGCCTGTGGCAGAACCCATCACCCTGACGTTGTGGCTGCCCACCGAGTTCAGCGCCGAACCCGCCCGACAGATTCTGGCGCAGCAGCTCAGCGCCTTCGCCGCCGACGCCGATGGCGTGCCAACGCAGATTCTCATCAAAACCGATCTCGGCCCCGGCGGGCTATTCGATCTGCTGAAGACCGCCAGCCCCGTCGCCCCTCGCATCCTGCCCGATCTAATCGCCCTCGACGCGGCTGAGTTGGAACCGGCGGCTCGCGCGGGCCTGCTCCAGCCGATCGGGGCCCAGCTGCCCGCCGATTTGATCGCCGATCTATTTCCCTTCGCGCGCGAGTTGGGCACGATCAATCAGACGCTGTACGGCCTGGTTTATCGCGCCGATCTGGAACATCTGGCCTTCAACACCCGCGTCATGGATACCCCGCCGGCGCAGTGGCGCGACGTGCTGTCCTCCACCACGATCTACGTCTTCGCCGTTTACGACTCAAGCGGCTACGTCAGCGATGCGCTGCTGGCGCAGTATCTGGCCCTGGGCGGCAACCTCGTCTCAGGCGACGGACAGCCCGCACTCGATCAAACGATCCTGACGACGTTGCTGCAAGAGTATCGGCAAGCCCTGACCGACCGCGTGCTGGCGGCCAACCTCAATGCGCTGGCCGGCCCTGAAGATGCCTGGACGGCCTTTCAGGTCACGAACGCCGCTCTGGTCAACGTGCGCGCCTCGCAATTTATGAACAACGCGCAGCGCTACCCTTACGTGCAGTTTGCGGCGCTGCCCGCCTTCGATCGTCCAACGGCGCCTACCGCGCCCATCGGACGAGGCTGGGTGCTGGCCCTGGTCGCGCGCGAGCCGCGCCGGCAGGCGGCGGCCATGCGCTTGATGCAATGGTTAATCTCCCCGGAAAACAACGGGGCATTGACGCAGGCCGCGCAGGTTTTGCCGGGCCGCAGCGCCACGCTGTCCACTTGGAATCAGGCCGATCCGTATACCGGTTTTATTCGAGAGCAGCTGACCATCGCGCGTGCGGCGCCGCCCCGCTCCATCATCGATAGTGTGGGGCCGTTGCTGCGCAAAGCCGTCGAGGATGTGCTGGCCGGCCGCGCCACGCCCGCCGAAGCCGCGCAGACCGCGGTGGCCGCCCTGGGGACGTCGAAGCCATGACGCACGATCTGCGCGCGATTGCCGCCCAATTGCAGCAGGCCGCGCTGCGCGCCGTCGATCCGGCCGAAGCGGTCTACAAAGCGCTGTCTCGCGTCGGCGATCAACTGCTGGTCGATTCGCGCGCCTACGCGCTGCGCAATTTCGAACGAGTCTTCGTCGTGGGCGCGGGCAAGGCGGCCCTGCCGATGGCCGATGCCGTGTGCGAGGTGCTGCACGATCGATTCAGCGGCGGCGTGATCATCACGAAGTACGGCCACGTCGATCGAACGCTGCCCGATCAAATCCGCGTGCGCGAAGCGGGCCATCCGGTGCCCGATCAACATTCGATCGATGCCACGCGCGAACTGGTCGCCCTGCTCAAAACGGCCACCCCGCGCGATCTGGTGATCGCCGCCCTCAGCGGCGGCGGCTCCGCGTTGATGACCCTGCCCGCCGACGGTGTCTCGCTGGCCGATCTGCAAGCCACAACCCAGTTGCTCTTGCGGGCGGGCGCGACCATTCATCAGATCAATTCGATTCGCAAGCATCTGGACGACATCAAAGGCGGGGGTCTGGCGCGGCACGCCAACGATGCGACCATCATCACGCTCATCCTCAGCGACGTGATCGGCGACGATCTGTCCGTCATCGCGTCCGGCCCCACCGTGCCCGATCCGTCTACTTTCGATGATGCGTGGCGTGTGATCGAAGACTTCGATTTGATCGATCAATTGCCCGCTTCGATCAGACAACGACTTTTGGCTGGAAAACAGGGGAAACTCACCGATACGCCCAAACCCGGCAACGCGCTGTTCGAGCGGGTGCAGACCGTCATCATCGGCAGCAATGCACGCGCGGCGTTGGCCGCCGAAGCAACGGCGAAACATTTGAAGTTCAACACGCTGCTGCTATCGACCTCTGTTCAGGGCGAAGCGCGTGAAGTGGCGAAAGTGGCGGCCGCTATCGCGCAGGAAATTCAACGGTATAATCGCCCCGTGGCAAAACCCGCCTGCGTCATCTGGGGCGGCGAAACGACGGTGACACTGAAGGGCAGCGACCTCGGCGGGCGTCCCGCCTTAGGCGGGCGCAATCAGGAATTGGCGTTGGCCGCCGCCATCGCGATTGATGGTCTGCCCGACACACTCATCGCCGCGCTAGGCACCGACGGCACCGACGGCCCGACAGATGCGGCGGGTGCGATTGTTACCGGCGAGACCGTTGGGCGCGGAAGATCAATCGGGTTGGAGGCAGCCGCGTATTTGGCCGCCAACGATAGCTATCATTTCTTTCAGCCGTTGGGCGATCTCATCATCACCGGTCCCACGGGGACGAATGTGAATGATTTGTTGTTTGTAATCGCTGCTTGAATATGGCGTAGTGCGTGTTACGTGGTGCGTGACCGTGTTTCATGCGCATCACGCATCACGCAACATCTTACGGAGGCTCTTTTGTCCATTCATTTTGGCACCGACGGCTGGCGCGCCGTCATCAGCGAAGATTTCACCTTTGATAATGTGCGTCGCGTGGCACAGGCCATCGCCGACTTCGTCGTGGAGCGGCAGGGCGCGCACTCGCGCGTGGTCATCGGCTTTGACACGCGCTTCTTAAGCGATCGGTATGCGGTGGAAGTGGCGCGCGTGTTGGCGGGCAACGGCCTGTTGATCGATCTGTGCAGCGCCGATGCGCCCACGCCGGTCGTATCGTTTGCGGTCAAGGACAAACGCGCCGCGGGCGGCGTGATGATCACGGCCAGTCACAACCCGCCGCGCTACAACGGCATCAAACTCAAGGCGGCCAACGGCGGCAGCGCCCTGCCCGAAGACACCCGGCGCGTGGAAACGCTGCTCGATAGCGGCAGCCCGTTCTCGCTCAACATCGCCGATCTGGAAGCGGCGCTGGCCGCGCGGCAAATTGCGCGCTTTGATCCGGCCCCCGCGTATGAGGCGCACCTTGAAACGCTGCTCAATCGATCGCTCATCAGCGCGAAACCGGGCCGCGTGGTAGTGGACGCGATGCATGGCGCGGGCCGCGATTACATCAAAGATTATCTCAACAAC
>JAUQXD010000401.1 GCA_030834835.1 Thermoflexales bacterium
TGGGCATCGCTGCTGCCCTGCACAGCGACGCCGTCATCAACGCCACTTACGCCGAAGATGATGCGCCGCTCACGTTTACCATTCGCGACGGGCACGTACAGCATCCCGAAGCCGTCGTGCATCTGCTGGTACCGTTTCAGCATTGGTACGACGACATGGTCTTCACGTGAGGCACGATCTTGTTCTTCCGGTCGGAAGACACCGTGAATGCGTGGTGCGCGCTCAAGAACGAGCCGCGGGGCGAAGTCCTCTCGATCGCGGTGTTGTGGCAACTGGCGCAGCTGTGGTATCACAATCGCCAGTCGATCGATTATCACGGGCGCACGCTGGCCGAAGTGCAAGCCATCTTCAAGCAACTGGGGTTGACGTCGGCGTTCTGGCAGTCGTCGGCTGATTTCAATGCGCCGCAAAAATAGGTTGCTCATGTCAAGTTATCTCAAAGCGCTTGCCGTCATCCTCGTCTTGATTAGCGTCACGGCCTGCCTGCCCGACGACACACTCGATCTGGTTCTGGGCACGCCGGTTTTCGTGACTGAGGCCGCACTGGCAAAGACCGCGCCCCCAAAGGTCACCAAAGTTGCGGCCACGCGCACACCCAAAGCCACGCCGACCAAAGAGCAAGCCGCCGACTTCGACTTCTATGTGCTCAGCCTGTCGTGGTCGCCGGATTATTGTGCGACCACCGACAGTGCCGATCCCAATCAATGCAGTGTAGGTAAACGGCTGGGCTTTGTGTTGCACGGCCTATGGCCGCAATACGTCAACGGTTATCCCAGCGATTGCGCGACAACCCGGTTGGCTGACAAAGTTCTAGCCAAGTTCCCCAATCTCTTCCCCAGCACCAGTCTGGCATTTCACGAATGGCGCAAACATGGCACGTGTTCGGGCTTAACGCCGGAAGAGTACCTGGCGAAAGCCAGAGACATCAAAGAGTCCGTCGCCATCCCGACGGACTATCAGCGCCCCGCGAAAGCCTTGCGCGTCACGGTCGACGACCTGAAGCAAGCGTTCATCGACGCTAATCCTGAGTTCACCGCCGCGACGGTGGTCGTCAACTGTTCCGGCTCGGGCCGTTTCTTGAAAGAGGTCTACGCCTGCTTCTCGATCGAAGGCGAACCCATCGAGTGCAGTCGCGAGTTGCAGAAGGACGAAATCCGCAGTTGCCGGAACGCCGATTTTCTGGTGCGGAATGTGAAGTGATCAAGCCGCGAGGCTCGCTCAATGACTAGGCTTGCCAGCGAACTCCAGCATAGTGTCGCAAGCGCGACCGACCTGTGTCATCGATCTGATATGGGCCACAGGCAAGATCATTTGCAGCAGATTTTTGCCCTGGGCAAGTGTGACCCGGGTGGACGACAGTCGACGTTGAGATCGTGGCACGGTCCATCCGGAGTGAATCACGAATGTTGCGTAAATCTGTCTTAGCGAAAGAGACCGCCAATGCATTCTACCCGCCTGAGCATGTGCCTCATCATGTGTATTCTTGCGTTGTCCGCCTGCGCCACTTCAACCGCGTCCACGCCCACCGCGACGGTGACGACCACTTCGACACCAGAGGTAACGCCCGGGCCCACGGCCACACTTACCCCCGAAGAGTACCTGGGGCGCGGCCAGGTCTATGCCGAGCGGAATGATTTCAGACAGGCTATTACGAATTACGGGAAGGCCATTCAACTCAAACCGGATTATGCCAACGCGTATTTCTATCGCGGGCTGGCCCATAACGCCACCGGCAGTAGTGACCGGGCCATCGCCGACTTCGATAAAGCGATTGAGCTCCGACCAGATTGGACCGAGGCCTATCGCTTCCGTGGAATCGCCCAGTTCAATTCGCAGAACTACCGGCGGGCCATTGCCGATTTCGACCGGGCCATCCAGCTCAAATCCGGCGATCTTGAAGCTCGCCTTTTTCGCGGCCTGGCCTACGCCGCTCAAAGCGACTACGGCCCGGCGATCGCCGATTACGACGCCGTCATCCGTCTCCAGCCTGACTTTGCTGACGCCTATTATTTTCGCGGGATTGCCTTTGCCAACAGAGGCGACTTCGATCGGGCGATCGTCGATTACGACATGGCCATCCATCTCCAGCCGGGATATGCCGAAGTCTACAACATGCGCGGCATCGCCCATGACAGGCAGGAAAATTACGAGCAGGCGATTGCCGACTACAGCGTGTACATCAAGATGCAGCCCAAAGCCGCCATCGGTTACAACAATCGCGGCATTGCTTACGAGGCTCAAGATGAGCACGATCGGGCAATTGCCGACTACACGGCAGCCATTCAACTCGACCCCGAGTATGTGGTCGCTTACAACAATCGCGGAATGGCGTATGCTGCCAAAGGCAGCTATGCCGACGCGATAGCGGATTTTAACAAGGCCATCAAACTTCAGCCCGACTATGCCGATGCGTATAACAACCTGGGACGCGCCTACCGCGAACGGGGCGACTTCGAATTGGCGCTGGACAATCACACGCGCGCGATCGAACTTGCGCCGGATACCGCCGATTACTATAACAGCCGGGGCTATACCTATTCTGAACAGGGCGATGTCGATCACGCACTAGCTGACTATATGGTTGCCATCCAGCTCAATCCTAACGACGGCCAATTCTATCTCAATCGCGGCATCGCTTACCATGATAAGGATGATTATGTCCGGGCTATTCTCGACTACAGCAAGGCCATTCAACTTGACCCGGATAACCGTTACGCCTATTATGACCGGGGCAATGCCTATAAAGCTCAGCAAGAGTACGACAAGGCGATAGCCGACTATGACAAGGCGCTGCAGCTCGATCCCACTTATGAAAACGCCTGGAACCAGCGCGGCATTGCCTACTACGAACAAAAGCGCTACTCACAGGCTATACCAAATTTCGATCGGGCAATCCAACTTAAATCCAACTATGCCCTTGCCTACTATAACCGCGGACTGTGTTACGCACGACAAACTCAGTATGCCAAAGCCATTGCGGACTACAGCAAGGCCATTGAATTTCAAGCCGATTATGCCAATGCCTATTATTTTCGTGGAGAAGCCTATAAACTGACCGGCGTAAACGATAGGGCGATTGCCGATTTCAAAAAGGTACTTGAGCTTAGCGACGATCAAGCGCGGCGCAAGCAGGCTATTGACTATCTGGCGCGTCTTGGTGTAAAAGCCAATTAGAGGGTAGGCAGGCCGACCGCGGAATAATATCATGCTAACCATTCTGCGCCATACGCTGTCCATCCTGTTGCTGCCTTTTCTGGTCGTCGTGGCTATCCCGGCCTGGCTCGTCATCGCATTTGCGGCCAGCGATAGCCGCTGGATCGAGAGCAACCTCATCGTGTGGCTGGCCCGGCTGGCTGGAATGCTGTTAATCCTCATCGGCCTCGGCTTGTTCAGTTGGTGCGTCAGTCTCTTCGCGCAAGTTGGCAAAGGAACGCTGGCTCCCTGGGATCCGACTCGCAAATTGGTGGCTGTCGGCCCGTATCGTTTTGTCCGTAATCCTATGATTAGCGGGGTCGCCGCTCTGCTGATCGGACAGGCTGTGCTGCGGGGGTCATGGGTCGTCGGTCTGTGGGCGTGCGTGTTCATCGCCATCAACCACGTCTATTTCGTCCTGTCAGAGGAGCCGGGGCTGGAAGCGCGCTTTGGGGAAGCGTATCGCCGCTACAAAGTGAATGTCCCGCGCTGGCTACCGCGCCTCAAGCCGTGGGCAGGCGAATAGCCGTGAACATTCGCAGGGCAAACGCTGTATATTGGGAATGGAACCGCCTGCAACGCAGTTCAATCACTTCACAACGGGGGACTTCACATGACACTCGATCGATCGTTTGTCGAACTGAAT
>JAUQXD010000402.1 GCA_030834835.1 Thermoflexales bacterium
ACGATCAACTGACGATCGGGTTGTTTGCCCAGCGTCGCGGCATCGAGGTCGCTGGCGTACGGCCCCAGCACCACGGTGCGATCAATTTCATTCACAGGATAGGTCACGTGATAGATCAAAAACGAGCGCCCAACCCGCTCGATGGGCTGCACATCCCTGAAGGGCGCATATAATCCCCAGCGACTATACAACAAGCCCAGTTGCAGACTACTCACGCTGATGGCATACCAGCCGGGTTTCAGCGCGTGGGCCGTAAAGCCGTCAATTTCCGGGCCATAATCACGCAGCGAAAAACTCGGCAGGAGATTCACGTTCAGGCCATACGCTTCAGGCCGCGCCGAACCGTAGTAGGCCACGTTCAGTTGATCGAGTTGGCGCGCGGCATGCCACTCGCGCAGCGCGATCAGGTCCTGCCCCCAGTCCAGATTGGAATCGACCAGCGCTTCGTAATCGCGGTCGCGGTTGATCAGTTGATTAAAGTAAGCAAGGTGATTGGGGTTAGTCGAAACGGCCTCCACCATCAACCAGAGACAGAGCACGGCCAGCACACTCGGTCGCCAGGCTTGAATGCGCTTGCGCGGAGTCAGAAGTTCATCGGCCCCCCGCCCCGCGATCATCAGCGCGAACGGCAGCGCCGGCAGCATCAGGCGGTAGCCCAAGTTTAAGCCGCCGAACATCGCGGCCAGCATAAACAGCAGCGGCGGCAGCCATACCGCTGCGTCTTCCCGGCGACGGCGCACGATCAGGCTCACACCGCCGATCAATAGTAGAATCAACGTCGGCAGCGGCGTCTTCACCAGGAACGCAAACGGATAATAGCCCATGAAGCCGGACGGCGACACTTGCCCCGCCATAAAAGCCGGCGTGCTCAACTCTACGCGCGTGCGTACGTCACTCAGCGATTGCCAGTATTGCGGCGCGGGGACGATCGAGCCGCCAGGCTCAATCGAGCCGATCGAGAACGCAAACGTGCCCCAGATCACGATCAGCGCCAACACGCCGACGAGTGCGCCCATGATCAAGCGTCGCCCGAAAGATCGGCGCAGGCCGGGATAGATCAGACTGACCCCGACGGCGATCGGCGCCAGCCAGATCGATGAATATTTCGTGGCGAACGCGGCCCCGGTCAACACACCGGCCAGCAGAGTGCGCCTGAGGCTGTTATGCCGCAACGCCAGCGTCCACTGCCATAAGGCTGCAAACATGAACAGCGTCACGCCCAGATCCGTGCCGGCGATGTGTCCATGCGCCAGAATATTCGGGTCGAAGGCGCACACGAACAGCGCGGCCAGCGCGGCGCGATTGCCAAATAGCAGGCGCGTGAAGGCAAACATCACACACGCCAGCAACAACGCCAGCATCATCTCCGGCAGCCGCGCCAGCCGCACCATGGCCTGCGGATTTGGATTGACGCGCCACATGAATTGATCGCTGAAGCCAAAGATGTCAGGCTCACGCCAACTGGCGTCATCGCTCGGAAACACGATGTCATCTTTCAGCAGCAGCGGCAGCGTGATGAAGACATTGGTCAACGGCGGATTCTGTCCGCGGCTCAGGCGCGCATCGCCACCGCGCAGATAGGCGTAACCATACGTGATGGTGTAGCCTTCGTCGAAGGCGGCCGATTGCGATAGCGAAGCCGCGGCCATCTGGATAAGCATGGTCAGCAACATCGCGATAATTAATGCATAATGCGTAATGCGTAACGGTTTCATCTGAGGCTAATAATCAACTGGTCGGCAGCGCCGACCGGCAAGCGCACGCCCGAATCAGGATTATACAGGCCGATGGAAATGTCGGCCTGGGTGACGGAATCGGGCACAGTCAGCCGATGAATTTGCGCGATCACATCGCCCGATTGCCAGCCAAACGGCGACGCGTCCAACCGATCAGCCTGCGCCACGATTGCGCCGTCCGGCCCGATGACGTGCACAAACATTTGCAACGGCGTGACGATCTGATCGCCCGCGCGCCAATAGGTAACCAACGCGAGGTCAGCACCGACTCGATTGATCTGATACCCGATCAGGGCCGCTGTTTCGCCGAACGCCACCGTGTTAGTCATCGATTGCGTTTGTCGCGCAGCATCGATCAGCCGCTGGCCGAGATCGAAGTGATACAGCACATACATTCGGTCTTCGTCCGTCAACTTTGCTTTCACCGTCGGCTCAACACCCGCAAAAAATCCTTGAAATTCAGGCGC
>JAUQXD010000403.1 GCA_030834835.1 Thermoflexales bacterium
GCTGCGCCGCCTGTACGAGATTCAGCCCGATCTGGTCGTACTGGACCTGATGCTGCCCCATGTCGATGGCTGGGAAGTCTGCCGCCGCATCCGCGAAATGTCCACCGTGCCCATCATCATCATGACCTCGCGCCGCAGCGATGAAGAAAAAGTCAAAGGGCTGCGCATGGGCGCCGACGATTACATCGTCAAACCGTTTAACCCGCAGGAACTGGCCGCCCGCATCAGCGCCGTACTACGCCGCACCCACCTGCCCCCACCCACCAAGAGCACTGTCATGCGTTTCGCGGGCGGCGATTTGATCATTGACCCGGCCAACCTGACGGTCATCGTCGACGGCGCACCGGTCAATCTGACCCAGACCGAGCATCGCATTCTGCTGTATCTGGCCGAACATCCCGGCCAGGTCATTACCATTGAAGATGTGTTTACGTCGGTCTGGGGCTTTGATACGGACGTCAACGTCAACAACGTCAAATGGTACGTCTGGCGGCTGCGCCAGAAACTCGACGGCGAGACCAGCGAGTCGCGCTTCATCTTCACCGAACGCGGCGCCGGCTACCGGTTCACCGCCATCTAACACCCGACTCTATTCTGACCAGACATGCAAACGATACTCGTAGTCGACGACGATCCGGCGCAAGTTAAGATGATCGAGCTGACCCTGCGCGGCGCTAATTATCAACCGATCACGGCCACCAATGGCGCAGACGGCCTGAAAACCTTCAGCCTTCACCAGCCCGATCTGGTCGTGTTGGACGTGATGATGCCGGACATGGATGGCTGGGAGACCTGCTACCGCATCCGCCAGCTGTCCACCGTGCCCATCATCTTCCTCACCGGTCGCCAGACCATCGACGACAAAGTCTCCGGCCTGAAGCTGGGCGCCGACGACTATCTGGTCAAACCGTTTCTGCCCGACGAGCTGCTGGCCCGCGTCGAGACCGTACTACGCCGCACCTATCGCGCCCGCCAGCCACTGTCCAGCTTGCTCAAAGCCGGCCCGGATGTGTTGATCAACCAGGCGTCGCACGAGGTCTTTGTGCGCACCGTGCTACGCCCGCTGCAACCCGCCGAATTTACTCTGCTGGTGCTGCTGGCCGAGCACGCCGGCGATGTTCTCAGCGTCAACACCATTGCCGACGCACTGGGCATCTCGGAGCAGGCGCGCCGCCGTGAGCGCGTCAAGTGGCACATCTGGAAACTGCGTCAATCCATCGAGGATGATCCCAAACACCCCAAACTCATCGTTACTGAGCCGGGCGTCGGCTACCGGCTGGAGCCATAACCTATTCCCTTGCCCTTCTCAACTGCTGATATGCTGGTCGCAGCGATCCATCCGGCCGGATCAACCCATACGCCGATTCCGATCGCTCTGCCCCCAGCAGCAGCGCGATGTTGAGATTCCAGATCATCAGCGGCCCCAGCCACGCCCGATCGCGCCGCAACACGATCGAGCGCAGCAGATACGCCGCTTGATCCTGCTCTGTGACATCCCGCGCGTATTCCCAGCCCGATGTATCCACTTTGCCAAACTGATCGATCGACGGCCAGCCAAACTCGGTAACCCAGATCGGTTTGTCGATCTTCGCTTCGATCAAGATAGCGTGATACTCTTCGATCGTGTCCAAAAAGAAAAAACTGGGGTGCGTGTTAAAACCCGATCGAGTATGCGCGGCGTCCGCGGCCCGTTCGTCGGGCGGATTACCTGCGCCATACGGATGCGCGCCAATGGCATCGACGTAGTCCGCCACGCCTGCCGCGATCATGTCGCGCAAGTACACCCGATCGTCAATCGCGTTGAGCTTGTCGTCGATGCCCGTCGTCGCGGGCGCACCGCTGATGATGACGGCGTCAGGATCACCCTCGCGCACGCCGTTCGATCCGGCCTTGATCAACTCCACGAATTTCTCCGCGCTTAGGTCGAAGCCGCGCCATTCGCGCCGCAGATTCGGCTCATTCCACAATTCGTAGGCGGCCACACGCCCCTTATACCGATTCGACAGCGCGAACATGAAATCGCGAAAGATCGAGAAGTCACTCGGCGGGCCGTCTTCCTCCACCGGTTCAGGCCGGCTGAAACCCGGCGCGCGCGCCACGCTCAACATGATCTTCAAGCCGTACTTCTGGGCCTCCGCCACCAGATGATCGAGTTCGCCCCAGTGATACAGGCCGCGCGCGTACTCCGTAGAATTCCAATCGACCTGCTGCTTGATCCAGCCCACACCCAAATCCGCCGCGAGTTTGATCCCCGCATCGCCGTCCGGGCCAATGAACTGTCCCTGCACGCCGATGTTGGGCTTCGGCGCAGGCGTTGGCGTGCTAGTCGGTGTTGCGGTCGATGTCGCTGTCGCGGTTACATTTATTGCCGTCGTCACACTCGCGATCGGCGTCGGTGTCCGTTGGGGCAGCGGCGCTCGACTGAGTATGAGCAATAAAGCAGTAAAAACAATCGACATCCCAAGGATGATGGCAATCCAACGTTTTTGGCTCACTGGCTATTTCCTTTGATGTGGACTTTAGCGCATTGATTCTACCAGAGTAACCTCCCTCGCAGTCGTGTTATACTAAACGCGATGTCGCCCGAACCCCTGCTCCTCCGCACCAAACTGTCACCACCCAGTGTGCAACGCCGGGTCCTGCCGCGTCCCGCGCTCTTTGCTCGCTTGCGCGAAGCGCTGGATCATCGGCTGACGCTGGTGCAGGCTGGCACGGGCTATGGCAAAAGCACCGCACTAGCCTCGCTGGCCGGCGAGCAAATCGCACCGCAATTCGCCGCATGGTACACGCTCGATCAGGCCGACGTTGATCCGCAACAATTCCTGTCGTATCTCATCGCCGCGTTCCGCGCCCACCTGCCCGATCTGGCCGAAGCGCCCAACGCGCGCCTGCAAGCCATCAGCAGCGACGGCGGCGACTGGCCGCCCGTGATCGATGCAGTGATCAATGCATTAAGCGATCAACTGCATGCGCCCGCGCTGATCGTCTTTGACGACTATCACTTTGTGGCAAATTCGCCCGAAATCAATACGCTCTTGGAAAGATTAGTGGCCTATGCGCCGCCGCACTTGCACGTGATCATCGCCGGGCGGCAGCCGTTGACGTGGCCCGCGCTGATCGGTTGGCGCGCGCGCGGCGAAGTGCTGGAGATTACGCGCAATGAGCTGGCTTTTCGCGCCGACGAGATCGAGACCCTGTTCGAGCAGACCTACAGTTGGCAATTGTCGCCTGCCGAGATTGCGACGCTGGCCGATAAGACCGAAGGCTGGCCCATCGCGCTGCATTTAGTCTGGCAAAGTTTGCGCGGGGGATCAGCGAATTCGCTTCAGGATTTGTTGGCGCGCGGACCGCAATCGCTGAATGCCCTCTTTGATTATCTGGCGCGCGACGTGCTCGATCGGCAGACGGCGGACATAGCGAACTTTCTACGCGATACGGCTGTCCTGCGCGAACTGACACCGGCCGCGTGTGACGCGATCACTCAACGGACCGACAGCGCCGCGCTGTTACAACGATTGCGCGATTACGATCTCTTCGTCGTCGCTTTAGGTCAGCGCTCTATCGCCTATCGCTATCATCATCTCTTCCATGATTTTCTGCGCGAACAGGCCGAACATGATTCGGCCGCAGTGCAGGCTCGTCATCGCCGGGCCGCCGAATATTTCGCCGCGCACGATCAACTGGAAGAAGCGATCTATCACTGGCTGGCCGCGCAAGCGTTCGATGAGGCCGCCAGCGCGATCGAGCGCGCGAGCGAATCGGCGGTGCGCGCGGGCCGCCTGGACACCGTCGCCAATTGGATCGATGCGCTGCCGCCGCAAGTGCTGGTCGATCATCCTTTGTTGCAAGCCTATCTGGGCGATGTGTATCGCTTGCGTTCACGTTTTGATGAAGCCCTCGATTGGTATGCCGCCGCCGAACGAGCGTGGCGCGCCAGCGGAGATGCCATCGGCATCAGCCGTTCGTTGCGCGGTCAGGCGTTGGTCTATCTGGACACCGTGCGCCCCGCGCAGGCCGAAAGCCTGTTGGAAGAGGCGCTGCGCCTGACCGACGGCATGGACGATCGGGCCGCGCGCGCCCGCCTGCTGGAACTCATCGCCGAAAACAAGCTCAACATGGGCAAGCCCGATCAGGCCGAGATCTTTCGGCAGCAAGCTCAGCAGTTACGCGCCGCCGGCCCCACGGAAGACTCGCTCAGTGTGCGCGTCAAATTGCGCACCGGTCAACTCGACGAAGCGCAGCGCATCCTCGACAACTGGGCCGAAGCCGAACGCGATCAGGTTCACGCGCCGCGCGCGCATCGCGAGACCACGCTGATTCTGTCGCTGATTTTGTCGATTCGCGGTCAAGCCGATCGGGCGTTGACGTTGGCGCAAGAAGGCATCGCGTTAGGCGAACGCCTGAACTCGCCATTCGTCACGGCAGTCGCACACACTCGCCTCGCGCACGCACTTCAACTGCGCCGCGAAAAACGCGATGAGGCGATTCGTCACTACCAACAGTCGATTGCGTTGGGCGATCAGATCGCGGTGCGGCGCACCCGCGCCGAAGCGATGTGGGGCTTGACGCGCGCGCACGGTTTCTTCGGCGATCTATCTGCCGCACAGCAGACCGCAGCGGAAGGCCGCGAGATTTGCCAGTGGGCGGGCGATGTGTGGGTGGGCGCGTTGATCGAAGTAACGTTGGGCGCGAGCCTCGTGTTGGCCGATCGGCCTGCGGACGCCCTCGAAATCCTGTCGCGTGCCCTGAGCCTGTTTCGCGACTGCGGCGATTCGTTTGGCCGCGCCGCTTCGCGCCTGTGGTTGAGTCTGGCCTATTTCCAGTTGAAGCACTTCGACAATTTCATGTCCAGCATCGGAGCCTTGTTGGAATTGTGTGAAACGCACGGCTACGAGTTTCTGTTTGCCGCGCCTACGTTGTTGGGTCCGCCCGATCCGCGCCGCCTCGTGCCGATGCTGATCGAAGCCCGCAATCGTCGCTGTCACCCGGCCTATGTCTCGCGGGTGCTGGCGGGTTTGGGCCTGCCCGACATCGACGTGCATCCCGGCTATCAACTGCGCGTGCAGACGCTAGGCGCTTTCCGCGCGTGGCGTGGCGATCTCGAAATTGCGCCGCGCGAATGGCAGCGCGACAAGGCCCGCCAGTTGTTTCAATTGCTGCTGACGCATCGCCAGCGCTGGCTCCAACGGGATGAGATCGCCGATCGGTTGTGGCCCGCGCTCACGCCGGAGGCCGCCGCCCGCGATTTCAAAGTCGCGCTGAACGCGCTCAACAAAGCGATCGAACCGAATCGATCCGGCGATACGACGTTTGCCTTCGTCGTGCGCGAAGGCACGGCCTATCGCTTGCGGCCGGAAGCCGATGTATGGCTGGATGCGATCGAATTCGATGGCGCGTGTGAAGCCGGACTAAGAACGAGTGATCTCGCGCAACTCCGATCGGCCCTGCGGCTCTATCGCGGCGACTATCTGCCCGACGCTTTATATGAAGACTGGGCCAGCGAAGAACGCGAGCGGTTGCTCTCTTTATACTTGCGCGCCGCCGATAAATTGGCCGGCCTGCTGATCGAACGCGGCGAGTACGATGAGGCGTTGGATATTTGTCAGGCCATCCTCGCGCGCGATGTGTGCTGGGAACGCGCCTATCGTTTGATGATGACGGCGCACGCGCGGCAGGGTAACCGGCCGCTGGCCTTGCGCGCCTATCAACGCTGCACCAGCACCCTGCGCGACGAACTCGGCGTCGAGCCGTCTGCCGTCACCACCGCGCTGTATCGCCAGATCGCCCAATCGGACGAAGCCCCCGCCGCCACGCTGTAACTGCCGTGTAACCCACCGTTGTTAAAGTTGAACCGATCAGACCTGTCAGGTGGCGCAATCGCTTGCCACTTGTCCAGGTACTGCATCCGCCACCTGACAGGTCTCGCACCACACCTATGGAATCCGAAGCCAACCTCACCTCCTTCGTGCTGCGCTTTGTGTCTGATCAATCACCCGACGCGCCAGAGGCAGCGCCATGGCACGGCGTCATCCGTCACGTGCAGACCAATCAAGAGCGGGCCTTCACGCGCTGGGCGGAGGCGGTGGCGTTTATTCAACAGTATGTTGAACTGAATGAGGAGCGTAATGAGTAACGAGTAATGAGTAGTGGGCTTACTCGTTACTCATTACTCGTTAATTGACCAGTACATTTTACAAGGAGTAATTCAATGGGCATCGAACTCAAGAACCGCGTCGCCATCATCACGGGCGGCGCCAACGGCATCGGCAAAGGCACGTCGCTGGCGTTTGCGCAGGCGGGCGCGGCCGTGGCCGTGTGGGACATGGCCGAAGACGCGGGCAAAGCCGTCGTCGCCGAGATCGAGCAATCGGGCGGCAAGGCAGCCTTCTTCAAAGTCAACGTGGCGAATCAAGCCGAGGTTGAAGCGGCGGTGGCGCAAGTCATCGAGCAGTTCGGCCAGATCGATATTCTGATCAACAACGCCGGTATCCTGCGCGATGGGCAACTGCTCAAAGTAAAAGACGGCCAGATCGTCGGCAAGATGAGCGAAGCCGATTTTGACGCCGTAATCGCCGTGAATTTGAAGGGCGTCTTCAACTGCACACAGGCCGTCGCGCCCAGCATGATCAAGCAAGGCTATGGCCGTATCGTCAGCGCGTCATCGGTCGTGGGCCTGTACGGCAACTTCGGCCAGACCAACTACGTCGCCACCAAAGCGGGCGTCATCGGCATGAACAAAGTGTGGGCGCGCGAGTTGGGCAAGCGCGGCATCACGTGCAACGTCATCGCGCCGGGCTTCATCGCCACCGATATGACCAAAGGCATGCCGGAGAAGATTTTGCAAGGCATGATCGATCGCACGCCGGTCGGGCGCATGGGTCTGCCCGCCGATATCGCAAACGCCTATCTGTTCCTCGCCTCCGAGGAAGCCAGCTTCATCAACGGCGCGGTGCTCAGCGTCGATGGCGGCGTGGTGACAGGCACGTAATTCGTAATGCATACTGCGTAATCCGTGCTGCGTAATTGAGCGATCTTGTTACGCAGTACGGATTACGCATTACTGGACAAGGATAGCCAGAATGTATATTGGCGATTGGCTGGCTCGCCGCGAAATGTTGACGCCGGACAAAGTCGCGCTGATCGATGCTCAGCACGACTACAAGCCGATCACGTACCGGCAGTGGAATCGGGCCGCGAATCAAACGGCGCATTTCTTGCACAATCTGGGCGTGGGCAAGGGCGATCGCGTCGCCGTGCTGGCGCTGAACTGCGTCGAATTTCTGGACGTGTGGTTCGCGTGCGGCAAACTCGGCGCGATCATGCAGCCGCTCAACTGGCGACTCGCGCCCGCGGAGTTGGTCGGCTTGATCGACGACGCGACACCGCGCGTGCTGATCTATGGCTCGGATTTTGAAGCAGCCACGCAAGTGATCCGTACCCAGGCCACATCGATTCAGGTCTTCATCGCACTCGATCGACCTACCGCGCCTAACGATCATCTCTTCACCGAGCGCGAGGCCTTCACCGACGCACCGCCGCCCGCCGTCGAACTCGACTGGGATGACGCGTGGGCGATCTGCTACACGGGCGGCACCACCGGCCTGCCCAAAGGCGCGGTGCTCACGCATCGATCGATCACGGCCAACTCGGTCAACACCATCGTGAGTTGGGGGCTAACCTCGGACGACGTGACAATCCTCAACTCGCCGCTGTTTCACACAGGCGGCCTCAATGTCTTCACCGCGCCGCTCGTGCACGTCGGCGGCACGTCGATCGTATGCAAAGGCTTCGAGGTCGATCAGGTCTTCGACCTAATCCACGAGCGCGGCGTCACAGTGACATTTGGCGTGCCGACGATGTTCATTGCCATGCAGCAGCATCCTCGCTGGGCGGAAGCCGATTTCTCCAAACTTAAGTTGATCATCAGCGGTGGCGCACCCTGCCCCCTGCCCGTCTTCGAGAAGTTTTGGGAGCGCGGTGTAGACTTCAAGACGGGCTATGGCTTAACGGAAGCCGGCCCCAATACGTTCTGGCTGCCTCAAGCCGATGTGCGCCGCAAGCCAGGTTCGGTGGGTTTTCCATTGTTTCATGTCGATGTGAAAGTTGTCGATGAGACCGGAGT
>JAUQXD010000404.1 GCA_030834835.1 Thermoflexales bacterium
TCGATCGGCAGCGAATTATGCCGCCAGATTCTGCGCTTTGCCCCGGCTGAACTCATTGTCCTGGGACACGGCGAAAACTCCATCTTTGAAATCTGCGGTGAGCTGACCCGGCAATTGAAAATGGAAATACCATCGGGCAGCGATAGCCCGCAACCGCGCATCTCCGCGGTGATTGCGGACATTCGCTTCCCCGATCGGATCCTCGCTGTCTTTCAGCAATATCAGCCGGCCGTGGTCTTTCATGCGGCGGCTCACAAACACGTGCCGTTGATGGAAGACAACCCGACCGAGGCGGTGGGCAACAACGTGCTGGGTACCCGCAATCTATTAGAAGCCGCCGTCGCGGTTGGCGTCGAGCGCTTTGTGATGATCTCAACGGACAAGGCGGTCAAACCCACCAGTATCATGGGTGCTTCCAAGCGAGTGGCCGAACTGTTGGTGCATCAAACGGCGACGCGGCTGGACAAGCCCTACGTGGCGGTGCGCTTTGGCAATGTGCTGGGGTCGCGCGGCAGCGTGGTGTTGACGTTCAAGCAGCAGATTGCCGCGGGCGGGCCGGTGACCATCACGCATCCCGAGATGAAGCGCTTCTTCATGACCATCCCGGAAGCCGTGCAGCTGGTGCTGCAAGCCTCCGTGTTGGGCCAGGGCGGCGAAGTATTCATGCTGGATATGGGTGAGCCGGTCAAGATTGTCGATCTGGCGCGTGACCTGATTGAGCTGTCCGGTCTGGAAGTCGGGCGCGACATCGATATTGCTTTTACGGGCGTGCGACCCGGCGAGAAACTCTTTGAAGAGTTGTTTATCCCGGGCGAGACTTATCAGCGCACCGAGCACGACAAAATTTTTGTCATCGGCAACGCCGATGGTTTTATGCCGGCCCGCATCAATCAGTCGGTGGTGCGTCTGGAATCAGCCGTTCAGATGAACGATACAACGGCTTTGTTGGCCAGTTTGCAGGACCTGCTGCCGCGTTATCAGCCGTGGCAGTCGTTGTCTGCGCCCGACCCGCTCAAAGACTCGACCGATAACGGGTCCCACTCGGAGCCGGACACGATTGCGATGTGACCCTCCAGAATGATACGGGTCGGCGGGCCGCCGCTGCTCGATCGGTTGGTAGCGAAAATCACGAATCCGATTATAATGTCAGCCATCAGGATTGGGTCAGAATCAACAACATAGGTGAGATGTGGAAAACGAACTAAAGCGATACGGTGCAATACTATGGCATTGGATATGGCTGATTGTGCTGGGCACAGTCCTTGGCGCCGGTGTGGCCTTTGTGAGCAGTCGGCTGACAACGCCCGTCTACGCCGCATCGACCACATTGTTGATCAACGAAGCACCCAGCAGTGGCAAAACCACTGATTACGCCTCGATTCTTACAAGCGAACGGCTGGCGCGCACCTACTCCGAAATGATGACCAAGCGCCCGGTGATGGAAGAAGTCAAGAAGGCGCTTGGCTTAGATGTTGCTCCCGATGCGCTGGCTCGACGGGTCAGTGTTAACCTGGTGCGTGATACCCAATTGGTCATCCTCCAGGTTGAGAATGAAGATCCCGAACTGGCCAGAAACTTGGCGGACACCATCCCGGTTGAATTTGCCCGGCAGAACTCCGCGCTGCAAGCCAACCGCTATGCCGATTCGAAGGCCAATCTGACCAAAGAAATCGACACGCTGAAAGATCAGATTACGACCAAGCAGAACGAGATCAACGCGCTGGGTACCGAGAAGACGCCTGCCAAAGATGCGGAACTATCGCGGTTGAATTCAGAGTTGACGCAGCTGCGCCAGAGCTCGGCTTTTCTGCTGCAAAGCTATGAGAATATCCGCTTGGCTGAGGCGCAATCGACCAGCAACATCGTCGTGGTTGAAGAAGCTCAGACGCCGGCGATTCCGGTGCGGCCGCGCACCTTGCAAAACACGCTGCTTGGCACAGTCGTCGGGTTGTTGTTGTCGATGGGCATCATCTTCCTGATCGAGTATCTGGACGATCGGGTTCGCACACCCGAACAGATTGACAAAATTCTCAAGCTGCCGGTCGTGGGGTTGATTGCGCGCATGACCAATGGCGCCGCCAAAGGCCAGGCCGGATTGATCGCCGTGCGTGAGCCTCGTTCACCGATTGTCGAAGCGTTCCGCTCGCTGCGTACCAACATCCAGTTCGCGGGTGTGGATCAGCCGATCCGCACGCTGTTGGTAAGCAGCGCTGGTCCGTCAGAAGGCAAATCCACGGTGGCGGCGAATCTGGCGGTGGTCATGGCGCAGGCCGGTTTGAAGGTCGCGCTCATCGATTGCGATTTGCGCCGGCCGACCGTGCACAAGAAGTTCGAGATGACCAATCGCGCCGGCCTGACCGACGTGATGCTGCAGGACCCTGGTCAATGGTCTAGTGTGTTGCAGCCGACGGGCGTGAACAATCTATCGGTGGTGATGAGCGGCTCATTGCCGCCCAATCCATCGGAACTGCTGGGTTCCAAGCGGATGAAGCAGTTCCTGGAGCACTTGCACAAATCGTGCGATATGGTCATTATCGATGCGCCGCCATTGCTGCCTGTGACCGATGCCCTGGTGCTGGCGCCGATGACGGATGGCGTTGTGCTGGTGATTGACTACGGCGGCACGCGCATCGGCGAAGCGCTGCAGGGCAAGACGCAGCTGGATCAATCCGGCGCGCGACTGTTAGGCGTGGTCATGAATAAGATTCCGACAGGGCGGCGCGGCTATTCGTACTACTATTATTATTACAACCGCGATTACTATAACGATGGAGACGGCAGCGGGAACCGCCGCCGCTTGCGACGGGGCAGCTCCTCCGCCAAACCTGGCGCAGCCGCGCCACTGGCCGACTCAACCGGCGCTTCCCTGGAGCCTTCCAACAAATAAGCGACCCGACTACGCCCCGTCATAAGATTGCCATGCGCCATATCCTGTTTGTCTGTACCGCGAATCAGTGCCGATCGCCGATGGCCGCCGGCCTGTTTAACCGTCAGATTGCGCAGCTGGGCGAAGCCGATCGCTGGCACGTTGCATCGGCCGGAACCTGGGCTGAAGATCAGCGCCCGGCGACGATGTTGGCGCGTACGACCATGGCTGAACAAAACGTCGATATCAGCGGACACCGATCGCGGCTGTTGGACGGCGATCTGTTGCGCGGCGTCGACGTCATCCTCGTCATGACGCGCCACCATCAGGAAGCCATTCGCGCCGAGTTCCCCGACGTCGCCGACAGGACCTTCATGATCAGCCAGTTGATTGGTCAGACCTTCGATATCACCGACCCGGTGCTGGGCACGCTTGACGATTATCGGCGGTGCGCGGCCGATTTACAACAAATCCTGCGAGACGGCTACACCCGATTGGCCGAGCTGGCCGATCGCGGCGCAGGCAATCATTCAAACTGAGGCGAATATCTTGACGACGGACAATACAGTTGCCATTATCGGATTAGGGTACGTGGGGCTGCCGCTGGCAGTCGCATTTGGTCATGGCGGCGTGCCCGTCATTGGCATCGAATTAAGCGCCACCAAAGTGGCCGAGTTGAAGGCCGGGCGTAGCTATATTCCCGACGTGCCCGCATCCGACATCGCCGCGCTGGTGCAGGCCGGCCTGCTGCGCCCCACGAATGACTATGACGAAGTCCGGCAGGCTGACTCGATTTTTATCTGCGTGCCAACGCCGTATGACGCGGCCAAAGCGCCCGTTTTGTCCTTCATTATCAGCGCGGCCGAAGGCATCGCGCCACGGCTGCATGCCGGACAATTGATCGTGCTGCAAAGCACCACGTATCCTGGCACAACCGATGAAGTGGTGCGCCCGATCCTGGAACGGA
>JAUQXD010000405.1 GCA_030834835.1 Thermoflexales bacterium
AGTCCCTTCTCTAATGTTGAAGACAGCGCGAGGCCACATCTTCGCGTATTGTGTGACGATCAAGCTTTGGTGAGCGCCCATCGTTCTCCTCGATAGATGCGTTGGTCATGTTGACTGTTCCGAGAAGCGGCCCAACTCTAAGTTATCCAACAATCTTTGTTGCATAACACGAAAAGGCGGACTTTATCCAACAACAGGGATAATAGCATATTTCCGACACGACTGCCACCGTTTCATCGGATGGGCAAGCGGCGACAATCCGTCAACAAGATGCAGTAATTCGAAAGCCCCGTTTTGCGGTCGCGCACTCAGAAACAAAATCGCCCGTGAGGTCACACTCACGGGCGATTTCACTTGCTGTCGATCTCATTCCTCATCCGGTTCGTTGAAAAAACGCGGCAGTAAGATAACTCTTGCAGCGCAAGCGATCACCCGTCGGGCTGTAAGCGCAGGCTACAATGCCGCCGCGCTTGAAGCGCGCCACGATAATGGCATTGCCAACCTCATCCTCATACGTGAGGTCGCTCCGTAGATCAAAATCCGAACTTTGTTCCAGCGTGTAATCGGCGGTGGCGAAGTCCAGGAAGCCGCTGACGTTGTTCTCTTCGCGCAGGGCGGATGGCAGGTCGGCTGGATCGCGAACGGCCAGGCCGGACTGAATCAATGCCTGTAGATCGACAAAGCCCGTTTGGACGTGCTGTGGGTAAATCGCAAAGGCGCCCGCCACACTGACCAGCGCCAGAATGCCCAGCGGAATACGAGTCCGCGCCCACGCCCATGCCGGCTTGTCCAGCGCTTCGGTCTGGTTGTCGATCGCCAGGCGCAGCAGCATCATGGCCGGCAGCGCGGTGATATAGAGCAGACCGATCCCAAATGCCGCCACGAGCGCCGGCGGAAAAGGCTCTGAGAAGGCTGCATACGCGGCGAGCGCTTGAGCGATGACGGCCAGCACCACCACTGCACTGGCGCGCACGACGCCGTTGCTGGATCGGTCGGGGGCCGCGCACACCCAACCAATCGCCACACCGCTGATCACGATGATCACCAGGTTGCCGATCAGGCCGATCGGCTGTTGGCTGAAGGGCACATCTGGCATGGCTAACTTGTTGATGACTTGCGAGACGAAGCCGTACATCAAGGCGATTACGATACCCAGGACTATGCCAACTCGACGGCGATAAGCGGGTGTGGCGATGGGTCTGGGCGGCAACGCGGCTTTGGCTCGCCACGTCGCGCGGAAAGAATCGACGATCACGTCTGGCTGGTTATTTGATGAGGGCGTATTCATTGAACCTCTGGCACACACTAAGAAGGAAATGTATGAACGGTGCGCGTGCATGATTCCAGAATCGCTGCCGGCCGCTCAATCCGCAGTCGATTAAGGCGCATTGTACTACATTCCGGCGCGTCAATTCCAAATGCCGTTGGCCGGTTGTGCCACAGACAATAACCGCCTTCGTAAATCCAGTCACCATGACTCCTGACGGCCCGTTTTTAGCGGTTTTTGAGCCAGTTTTGGGACTTTTTTAGGCGCAGTGTGGTATCTTGACAGCACGTCAAAACGTGAAAGGGAGGAAGCGAATGTATACCTTGTTGTTCATCCTGCTGTTGCTGTGGTTCCTGGGCTTCGCCACCAATGTCGTGGGCGGGCTGATTCATGTGCTGTTGGTCGTGGCCCTGGTGATGGTTCTCGTGAATCTGTTGACCGGACGGCGGGCGGTCTAGGCGAACAGCGCGACAGCCGCTCAAGGTGCAGACGTTCGAGCACGAAAGTGGTCGTCGCGCTCCCGCCTACAGGAGGTTCGGAATGAGGTCGCACAATCCGCTTCAAAAACTTATGCAGGGGCTTCCGGCCGGAACTGAATCACGCCGGAAAAAACTGATCGACGACGAGTGGCAGACCTTCAAGACGGAAGCCGCCCGGTGGCTGGCTGACCTCGACGAGAAATATAACCGTCTTGCAGAGGAGACCAGTCAGAGCGTCGATCAGGTGCGCCGGGCGCAGGAGAAGCCGATCGGGCGGCGTGGTTTCCGCAGATTCTGGCTGCCGATTGCGACCGGACTCAGTGTCTTCGCGGCGGTCGTAGTCGCCATTCGATCGATGTAGCACGATTTACCGGGGAGGTTTTGCCATGAACGCTGATAACGTGAAAGAGCAGTGGCCGCAGATTCGTGAGCTGGCCAGAATGTGGTGGAGTGTGCTGTCCAACGACGATCTCGACCAGATCAATGGTCGGCTCGATCGGTTGATCGGCAAACTGCAGGACAAGTATGGCTTCACCAAAGACCAGGCGGCGCGTGACATCGAGGACCGCCTGGCTGAATTGCAGCGCGCGCAGGCCTTGAGCCACTAACCCAACGCCGCAGCCATTCCGAGCCAGCAAGGTAAAACGGAGAGGGGAGCCTTAAGTGCTCCCCTCTCGGTGTGTCAACCCACACTAAGCGCCCTGGCGTTATGCAGGCGCGCTCATTCCATATACCCGCACAGCGCCAACGCGCGCGGGCCGGTATGCAGACCCAGCACCGGCCCGGTGATATTGATCAACAACTCCGCCGGATGATACTCTTGCCGAACGCGCTCAGCCAGCGCGACGGCGTCGTCAAGCACACCGCCATGCAGCACCGCGATATGCAATGGGCGATTGCGATCCAACTTCTCGAAGAAACGCTGATACAACGCCTCGATGCCTTTGCGGCGGGTGCGCACTCGATCGGCCCCCTCGACCAATCCGGTCTGATGATTGATCTCGACCAGCGGTTTCAGATCGAGCAGCGCGCCGATAAAGCGCGTGGCATTGCCGATGCGGCCGCCTTTGTGCAGATAGTCCAGCGTATCCAGGTAAACGAACTGCACCACGGTCTGCCGCACCCGATCGGCGGCGGCGATGATGGCGGCCGGGCCTGCGCCCGCGTCCGCCCCCGCCTCACGCGCGCGGGCGGCGGCCAGTGTCTGCCAGCCCAGGCTCATCGTCGGGCCTTTGGAATCAATCACGTGAACTGGAATATCCACCAGTTGCGCGGCTTGCTGCGCGGTCTGATATGTGCCGCTCATCGCGCTGCTGACGGTGAGCACGACGATCTCACGCGCACCATCGGCTTGCGCGGCCTGATAGTATTCGATGAACGACTTCACACTCGGCTGCGAAGTCGTGGGCAGTCGGGGCGATGTGCTTAAACGCTGATAGAACTCATCGGGCTGAATATCCACCCGATCGCGCAGTTCCTGATCACCCCAGATGACGATCTGCGGGATGATGTTGATGTGGTAGCGTTCGACCAGATCGGCGGGAATGTCACAGGTGCTATCGGCGATGATGGCAGTCGAGTAGGGGATCATCGTGTCCTCGCAAAAATATTCGGCGGAAGTCTGAGATAGGGCAGACCGGCCCGGACGTGAGGTCAGACGGTCGCAGGTGCGATTGGGCGGTGAATCTGCGCTAAGGTTGAGTCGGAGGCGGTTTGTGGTCTAGCGCAGAGCGTTCGGACAGGGCGCGGTTGCGCTCGGCCATGTCCACCAAATTTTCATCGGACCGGCGCCGGTCGTGGCGCGCGATCAACAAAATGCCCAGAATCAGCAACTGGCCCGCTAACATGCCGGCCAACTCCGGCCAGCGCGTCGAGCCTTCCACGGCCAGCCGATTCCAGTTGATGACACCCGTCAGCAGCCCACCCAGACCGATCGTGTAATCAGTCAGGTAGATCAACGCGCTCATTGCCATGATCGTACAGGGCAGTGCCAGCAGCAGCGTGTAGATGACGGCGAGCCAGTGTAGTTTGCGCATACCGTTCATGCGAAGTTGTTGGACCGGCCGACAACGCGGTCTCTTTATATCACTGCTTGCCCAGGTTCGCAAGCGCGTAGTGTTGGGCCGCGGCTGTGACCGAAGCGGCGTGATAGACAGAGCCGTCATCTTCGGGCATAATTGAAGAGGCATCATCCCCCAGGGGACATCATCCCGCAGAGGTGGCTCATTGGCCAACGACTCTAAATTACCCGATCGGCAAAGTCTGAAGCAGGCCGCCGCGAACATCCCGGCGGCCTTTCGCCTGGTGTGGGCGGCGCATCGCGTCGCCACGCTGATCATGGCCGCGCTGACCATCGGCGGCGCGTTGATCCCGGCCGCGCAGGCGTGGGTGGGCAAACTCATCATCGATTCGGTGGTCGACTCGATTAACGGGCGCGTCGACGCAAACGCCGGGCTGTCGCTGGTGCTGCCCTATCTCGCCGTTGAGTTCGTGTTGATCCTGGCGCAGGCGGGCATCGCTCAAGGCCGCTCGTTGACGGAGCACATCCTGCACGCGCGGCTGAACTTCTCGCTGAACACCCGCCTCATCCGCAAAGCCCTGTCGCTCGATCTGTCGCACTTTGAAAACGCCGAGTTCTATGACAAGCTGCAAAACGCGCGGCGCGAAGCCGACTGGCGCGCGCTGCAGATCATGAACAACGGCTTCTACTTCGTGCAGAACACCATCACGCTGTTGTCGTTCGCCGCGCTGTTGTTTCGCTTCAACGCGCTGCTGGCGCTGATTCTCTTCGGCGCGACGCTGCCGGCCTTTATCGCGCAGTCGAAGTATGCGCAACTCAACTTCCGTTTGTTGTCGTGGCGCGCGCCTGAAGCACGCAAGCTCAACTATCTGGAATACTTGCTGACTGTCGATAGCAGCGTGAAAGAGGTGAAGCTCTTTGGGCTGGGCGAGCCGTTGTTGGGCCGTTATGCCGATTTGTTCTGGAAGTTCATGCGCGAGGATCAGGCGTTGGCGCAGAAGCGCAGTCTAGCCTCGTTTAGCTGGGGACTGCTGGCAACACTCAGTTACTACTTTGCCTACGGCTGGATCGTCTTCCGCGCGATCGGCGGCGCGATCACGTTGGGTGATATGACACTATATTTGTCGATCTTCCGGCAAAGCCAGAACATCTTTGAAAGCCTGTTCTTTGGCCTGAGCGAGCTGTATGAGAATGCGTTGTTTATGAGCAACCTCTTCGCCTTTCTCGATTTGAAGCCGCTCATGCCGGTGTCGGCCCACCCGATCGAGCTGCCCGCCAAAATCGAGTGCGGTGTGGAGTTCAAGAACGTGTCGTTCAAGTATGCCGATCGGGAGGATTACGCCCTACGACACGTGAACCTTACCATCAAACCCGGTGAGAAAATCGCGCTGGTCGGCGCGAACGGCGCGGGCAAGACGACGCTGGTGAAACTGCTGACGCGCCTGTACGATCCCACCGAAGGGCAGGTATTGATCGACGGCATCGATCTGCGCGAGGTGGAACCGCACAACCTGCAAAAGCGCATCGGTGTGATCTTCCAGGACTTTGTGAAGTATTTCCTCCCGGCCCGTGAGAACGTGGGCTTCGGCCAGATCGATCAACTGGCGAACGAGCCGCGCATTATCGACTCCGCCACGCGATCGGGCGCGCACCAGACCATCCTGGATTTGCCGCAAGGCTACGATACGGTGTTGGGCAAGTGGTTTGAACGCGGCAACGATCTATCGGGCGGTGAATGGCAGAAGATCGCGCTGGCGCGCGCCTTCATGCGCGAAGCCGAAGTGCTGGTACTCGATGAACCGACCGCGGCCCTGGATGCCTTGAACGAATACGCGGTGTTTCAGCGCTTCCGTGAACTGACTGCCAACAAGATCGCGCTGCTGATTAGCCACCGTTTCAGCACGGTGCGCATGGCCGATCGCATCATCGTGCTGGAAGATGGGGCTGTCACCGAGATGGGCACGCACGCCGAACTGCTGGCGAAAGGCGGGATGTACGCTAAGTTGTTTACCATTCAGGCTGAGGGCTATAAGTAAAGAGTGGTTTTCTTCAAGTGAAGGTCATTCGCAAACGCACTGCGCCGGTCGATGACGTCATCGACCGGCGCAGTGCGTCTATTCGATTATGAGTGTGGTCGTCGGTTACGGGTGAATGATCTTCGCGCCGGCGGTGATGCGAGCGGCTGTCCACACGCCATCCACCAATTTGCCCTGCGCGCTCACGTTCTGGCCCACTTGCAGATCGGCCAGGGTGATAGCCGTTGTGCCGGTGTCCGTCACCACGTTGCCGTCGCTCGCCGCAATCGTCGCGGCCAGCGTGAACTGTCCACCCGTGTGAGTCGCTTGCGATGTGGACATGGGTGTGCGCGATGGCCGCGGTGGTTAGCTGCGCGATTGGGCCAACAATCGCCGGTGTGCCGCAGCCTGTTCGTCGGCGGCCGTAGAATTCGCCAGCCACGTTTCGTCCGTCAAGTCCACTCGCAACGGCGTGAGCGAGATCAGGTCGTGTTCAATCGCCCAGCGATCCGTGTCTTCAGCCGGATCGGTCAGTGGTCTGGCGGCGAACCAGTAATGCTGGCGGCCCATCGGATCGGTTC
>JAUQXD010000406.1 GCA_030834835.1 Thermoflexales bacterium
TTTGACGGCGGACACGCTGAATGGCCTGATGTTCGATCTGTTTGCCGAAGCCTTTGGCGGCGAGATGGAACTCGATCGCGAGCGCGTGGGCATCATCTGGTCACAGTTCGGTCATCTGTACGCCGATTACTACGTCTACCAGTACGCGACCGGCATCTCCGGCGCGAACGCTTTAGCCCGGCGGATTCTATCGGGTGTACCGCAGGCCGCCGAAGATTACGTGCGTTTCTTGAAAGCGGGCGCTTCGGTTTATCCTCTGGATGCGCTCAAGCTGGCGGGCGTCGATCTGACCACGCCTGCGCCGGTGGAAGCCGCATTTGAGGTGCTATCGGGGCTGGTCGATAGGTTAGAGCAAATCGTGGGTTGAGACATTAAGGCGAAGAGGTGTATTGATGGCGCGACGTGTCTTGTGGTGGATCACGCTGATCAGCCTGGGGCTGTTCATCTATCAGGGCGTGGTGCGCATTGTCCTGGCGTCGTTCGTCACACTGCCCAGCCTGCCGGGCGGCATCAGCGCAACGACGCTGCTGGTCATGATCTTCAGTCTGTCGCACGCGACGCTGGCATTAGGCTGGCGGCATAGCCTGATCTTCTTTGCGTTAAGCGCGGTGATTTCGTGGGCGTTTGAGCAAGTGGGTGTGGGGACCGGCGCGATCTATGGGCCGTATCATTACACCGGGCAACTCGGCCCCAAACTGGGCCATGTGCCGCTGTTGATCCCGATCGCGTGGTTCATGATGATCTATCCCAGCTATATCATCGCCAACTTGATCGTCGATGGGCAACCCACCGGCTCACGAGGCGACTGGTCGCGTATTCTCAGCCTGGCGTTCCTGTCGGCGATGGTGATGACGGCCTGGGACGTGGTGGTTGATCCGCTGTTATCGAGAGCGGCGATGACGGCGTGGATCTGGGAGCAGGGTGGGCCGTATTACGGTGTGCCGGTGCAAAACTTCTTCGGCTGGATGTTGACGACGTTCACGGTGTATACGGTCTATCGCTGGTTCGAAAGCCGGAACCAACCGCGCCCGATCATGCCACTCGCCCGATCGTTTGTGATGCTGCCGCTGGTGGCGTATGGCAGCGTGTTGATCTCAAATGGGAGTAACAACGTCGAGGGGATGGCCGTCATCGCGCCGTTTGTGATGGGGCTGCCGCTGGTGGCCGCCGCCATCCGATTGTTTTCTCCCGCGCCCCAACGCGTCTGATTACCATGCCGCACTTCCACCACGATGGGCTGCGACTGTTTTATCGCGAATACTTTCGCGAACAAGGTCGCGGCTCGTTGTTGCTGATTCTGCCGGGTAACACCGCCTCGTCGGCGCATCACGTGGCTGACCTCGCCTACTTTGCTCAGCGCTTCCACGTCGCCTCGATCGATTTTGCAGGCACCGGCCAATCTGATCGAGTGGCGGTGTGGCCCGTCGATTGGTGGGTGCAGGGTGCGCACGCGGCGGCGGCGTTAATCGATCAGCTGGGCGAAGAGCGCGCAATCGTGCTGGGAACGAGCGGCGGCGGGATCGTGGCGCTGCATCTGGCGATTCAACATCCTGATCGCGTACGCGCCATCATCGCGGACAGCTGCATCGAGCACTGGCCGCCGGATGCGCTGCGGGCCGCAATGGCGACCCGTGCGTTGCAGTCGCCCGAGCAGGTCGCGTTCTGGCGCAGTGGCCACGGTGATGATTGGGCGCACGTTGTTGGCGCGGATACGGCTATGTTGCTGCGCTTTGCGGACACGGGCGGCGATGTGTTTACGGGACGATTAGCGGAGATTCAGTGCCCGGTGCTCATCACGGCCAGCCGACGCGATGAGGCGCTGGTCGAAGTTGAGGCGCAGGTCAAACACATGGCGGAGCAAATTCGTGGCGCGAAATTCTATCTGGCCGATGACGGCGCGCATCCCTTGATGTGGAGTCGATCTGAGGAGTTTCGGTGTGTAGCGGATGAGTTTCTGTCGTAGGGGAGACCCTCGAAGATGCCGCATGCATTTGGCGGCTCGCGGTCGCCCGGGGCTGACGCAAGGCCAGCCCCTACGTTTCGCCCAACTCTGCCTTGATGAACCACGCGCCCTTTTTCTGCTTCTGCCCCTTCGGCGCGCGATCGTAGTACACCTCAAAGATTTGTCCTGAATCAACGCGTACGCGAAAGAAGAAGCGTCCCACGCCCCACGAGCCGCGGCTGGCGGCGGCTTCGATGTGTGCAGGTCGCATATTCGTCGCCATGCGGCCTTTGCGATCGTAATCGTGCCATTCTTCCAGCGTCTCCAGCACGCGATACGTTTTCTCCTGCCACACAAACGCATTGGGGCAGGGCGGCGCTTTCTCGCGCACGGGCGGTGTGTCGAAAATCACGTCGATAGGGTCGTCGATGAAGTGGAGGGGGTAATAGTCAGACATAGCGGACACAGATTTGACAGATGCACACAGATCTGGGATCAAAATCTGTGGAATCTGTGTTGATCTGTGTCCAATCTTACCACAGGCCCAATTGCCAGGCGGGGCGTTGGCCGTTGAGCAGAACAAAGGGCGCGGCGCGATTGGCGAGGACGCCGATCGCTTTGAGGTCTTTCAGATCGTGGAGCGTGCCTTTGCGACGCGCGGTGAGGATCGATTCGACGCCTTTGGGTCCGATGCCGGGCACGCGGAGTAGATCACGCCGATCGGCCCGGTTGAGCTCGATCGGTTTGTCGGCGAGGTTCTGACGCGCCCACGCGATTTTGGGATCGACATCGAGCGGCAGGAAGCCGTTTTGCAGGAAGGGCATGTCTTCCAGATCGAAGCCGTAGTCGCGCAGCAAAAACGACGATTGATACAGGCGATGCTCGCGCCACGGATTTTCGGCGGGGGTGTTTTCCAGCGGGGTGTTCAGCACCGGGCTGAAGGCCGAGAAGTACGTGCGCGCTAGCCGCAGTTTTTTGATCAAGTAGGCAGTCGTCGAGAGAATCTCCAGATCGTTTTCGCCCACCGCGCCCACCACGAACTGCGTGACCAGCGACGGCCACTTGTTATTCCAACCGAGGAAAGGCGATTGGGTGCGGCGAATCTCATCGGCCCATTGCAGCGGCTTGAGCAGTTCTTCGAGAAAGATTTTGTGCGGGGCCAGATCGGCCAAGCGGCGGGTGTTGGGCGCTTCGAGGTTGATCGAAATCCGATCGGACAGTTGCATCGCCCGATAGACTTGATCACGCTCGGAGCCGGGCATGATCTTCAGGTGGACGTAGCCGCGATATTGGTGTTTGGTGCGCAGGATGTCGATGGAGTCGAGCAGTTTGTCCTGCGTGCGCACGCCGCCGCCGGCGATGCCTGAACTGAGAAAGAGACCTTCGGCGATGCGGGAACGATTCAATTCCACGAAGGTCTGCGCCATCTCGTCGGGCTTGAAGGTGGCGCGGCGCATGTCGCGGCCTTTGCGAAACGGACAGTAGTAGCAATCGCGCTCGCAGGCTGAGGTGAGCATGGTCTTGAGCAGCGCGATCGTCTTACCGCCCGGCATGACAGCATGATGGACGCCCAGCGAACTTTTCTTCACTTCGAGCGCGCTGTTGTCACTCGCGCGAATCTGCTCGACCGCGTGTTTCAGTTCGACGGGCGAGTGGCCGCAGGCCGCCGTCCGATCGGCGCTCAGGCCCGCGGGTTGCAGGTCGATGCGCTTGTCTTCGGCCGGTTCGATGGCGGCATTATCGGCGAGGAGTTGAAGTTTGACTTCGGCGTCCATGCCTTAATTATAGAACATGTGTTCTTGTGTGTCAATTGGTATTTTGAGGGGTGTGCCGTTATCGCAGCAAATTCAACAGCCGATCTGGATTGTCGGTGTTGATGCCGTCGACGCCCAGCGCGAGGATGCGCTTGAGATCGGCTTCGTCGTTGATGGTCCACGGTTGCACGGCGAGGCCGCGCCCATGTGCACCGGCTACAAACTGCGGTGTGAGCACGGTGAAGATGCTGAAAGTCTCCGGCACTTGCAGCGAATGGTAGTTGGGCGTGTAAGCGGCGCTCAAGCCGATGGTGTTGAGCGCGAAGAAGACGGTGACTTCTTCCTGCGTGGCCGAAGTTGCCACTTCCGGGCATTGCCTTCGGAACTCGTCCATGTTGCTTTGCCGGAAACTGCTAACGAGCACACTCGATTCCAGATGATATTGACGAATCATGGCGCAGAACCGTTGGGCCGTCTCAACTGGCTCGGTCTGCTTGATCTCGATGCCAAAGCGTTTGTCCGGTAAAGCCTGAAACAACTCTTCGAGTGTAGGGACGGTGAGGGCCTGACCACGGAAAGGAAAAGTTTGGCCATTATCGAGTGAGAAGTCGTAGCCCGCGTCGAGGGATTTGATCTCGGCCAGCGTCAGATCGCGGATCGCGCCGGTGCCGTCGGTCGTGCGATCGACGGTTTGATCGTGCATCAATACCAGCACACCGTCTTTGGTCAAATGCATGTCGGTGTCGATCACATCCGCGCCCAGTTCAACTGAATTCTGGAAAGCCAACATCGTATTGCTCGGCCATAAATTCTCGCCGCCTTGATGGGCGAAGACCAGCGGTCGATGATCGCCGGGGCGTGCTGCGAACCACGGATGCGCGGGCGCGGGCTTGGATATGATGAGGAAGAAGACGATGACGACTGCCAGCATCGCAGCGAAGATGAGCAAACCTTGCCCCAGGCGTTTGAAGAAAGTGCGTCGTTTCATAGCATGCCCCCCGCGTGATGCTGAATGGACTGCGCAGTGATTGTAGAGCAGCGGCGGTGTTTGTCAATGGAGACCAGGCGACGGTGTAGGGCAATTGCATCTAAATTGACTGGCTGGCGCTGGATTTGCGATAATGGCTTATCCCTTACTCCGGAGTCAGCCATGCCGCAACCACGTAGGACATCGCTCACCGCCCATTTTGCGCAAGTGC
>JAUQXD010000407.1 GCA_030834835.1 Thermoflexales bacterium
ACAGCACACCGCGCGGCGACTTCAGCGCCATCTTGAAGATGCCCACCCGTCACATGCGCGCCCCGGAAAACGAACGCGACACCGATGCCTGGTTCGATCTGCCCGGTGTGCCGTGGAGCACGTTCTTCACATACGAGGGCATCGCCATTCACGGCACTTACTGGCACAACGACTACGGCCTGCCGCGCAGTCACGGCTGCGTCAATGTGCCGATCGAAGTAGCAAAATACATTTACTTCTGGACCGAACCCGAAACGCCCTACGAAGATGACTTTGTGCAAGGTGACATCCCGGAAGTGACGGCGACCCAGATTGCGGTGGTTTAGTAAGCGGTGATTGGTAATCGGTAATCGGTCAAATACAAAGTCCCGCCTGAATGACGGGACTTTGTTTATCTCATCTCCAATTACCAGTTTCTGATCACCAGTTACCGATCACCACTCACCTACATCTTCGTGTCGCACTAGATTTTAGTGCCACACTCCGGGCAAAACTTCGCACCCTTCGCATCCGCACCACAGCTTGGGCATTTGCCAGGCGCTGCCGCCCGCTCGATCTTGGTGCCGCAGTTGGGGCAGAACTTCGCGCCGCCGCTGGCTGTGCCGCATTTCGGGCAGGCATCGGTCGCGGGTTGAACCATCTGCGCGCCACATTCCGGGCAGAACTTCGTGCCGGGCGCGGCCAGCGTGCCATCGTTGGGGCAGCGCGCCGCCGAACTCGCCGCTTGTTTGGCCGCCTGACCGATGCTCTTGAACGCATCGCCCAGACCAAAGGCCCCGGCCAGACCTTTCATTACACCAGCAGCTTGTTCAGCGCTAGCCTGCGCGATTTCGCCCTTGCGCGGTGAATCATCGGCACAATAGCCGGCCTGCGAATCCCAATCGGAATTGCACACCAGCTGATGACAGGTCGGGCATTCGTGAAAGACCTCTTCCACTTGCCCCCACGCCGACTGCACCTGCGCTTCGGTCATCGAGTATTGGTAACGCGGATTGTCATTCTCAACGCTATTCGCCACCGCGCCACCCACCAGCGGGATGTTGCGCAAGAAGCTGCCCAGCGCATTGCGCCCCACGTCGGTAGCGATCGTGGTTTTCACATCGGGTTGACTGCGATACTCATGCGAGCACCGATCGCAATAGAAGATTGCGTACGGGCCGACGCCGTCGTTGCGTACATCATACCGCGCCATGCGAGTTGCCATGCTCTGCCTCCAGAAAGATTTGCCCCGCCGCCGTGCAAGTATAAAGCATCAATTCATAATGCACAATTCATAATGCATAATGTCCGGGGATGGGTGTCAGCAATTATGCATTGAGAACTATGAATTACGAATTCATCAGCACTTCTTCGATGTGCCCCAGCGCCCAGTCCAACTCCGCCTTCGTCACGATCAATGGCGGCGCAAAGCGGATGGTGTTTTCGTGCGTCTCTTTGCACAGCAGACCGCGCTCTTTCAGCGCCACGCAGAAACGCCGCGCGCCGCCCGCTTCGGGATGCAGCTCCATGCCGACAAACAGGCCGCGTCCACGCACTTCCTTGATGTGCAGGCTTTCGACGCGCTGCAGGCGGCCCTTGAAATACTCGCCCAGGTCGCGCGAACGCTCGATCAGATTTTCATCTTGCAGCACGTGCAGCGCCTCGCGCGCCACTGCGCACGCCAGCGGATTACCGCCAAACGTCGAGCCATGATCGCCGGGCTTGAAGACGCCCAGCACTTCCTTGCTCGATAGCACCGCGCTCACCGGATACAACCCGCCGGACAACGCTTTGCCGATGATGACGACATCGGCTTTGAAACCCTCCCACTCATGTGCAAACATCTTACCGGCCCGCCCCAGCCCCGATTGAATCTCGTCGGCCATAAAGAGCACGTTGTTCTTTTTGCAGATCTCATACGCTTCGCGCAGATACCCATCGGGCGGGAGTTTGACCCCGGCTTCGCCCTGAATCGGCTCGACAATGAAGGCTACAGTATTCGGCGTGATCGCTTCCGCAAGGGCTTTGGCATCACCATAGGGTACAGTCTTAAAACCGGGCGTGAACGGACCGAAGCCCGATCGGTACTGGGGTTCCGTGCTCATCGCCACGATCGAGATGGTGCGGCCGTGGAAGTTATCCGCGCACGCGATGATCTCCGCCTGGCCGTTATCGGTGTTGGGCACGCCCTTGACGGTGTAGCCCCACTTGCGCGCCGCCTTCAACGCCGTCTCCACGGCTTCCGCGCCGGAGTTCATAGGCAGCATCATCTCGTAGCCGGTCAGTTCGCACAGTTCCTTCGCCAGCAGCGGCAGTTGATTGTTGCGGAACGCGCGCGAGGTCAGCGCCACCTTGCCCAGCTGTTCGATCATGGCCTGGACGATGCGCGGATGATTGTGGCCCTGATTCACCGCCGAATACGCCGATAAGAAATCCAGATACTTCTTGCCGTCGACGTCCGTGACCCAGACGCCCGCGGCCTTCTCAATCACCACGTCCAGCGGATGATAGTTGTGGGCATTGTACTGATCTTCGAGATCGATGTAGTTTTGAGTCTGCATGGCGCTCCTTAAGATGTAAGACCTGTCAGGTGGCGCACCAATGATCGGACGAGCAGCTGCCGCTTGCGCCACCCGACAGGTTTAGCGACAGAGAACGAAAATGTCATTGCTCAAAGCACGCGGCTTTGTCGCAATGACATTCTTATGCTCATCATGGGGCAATCCCCATTAGTTGGTGGGATGGCGCGGAGCAACCAAGTTGGCGCGCCACGCGCCATGAATCTTTTGATAAAGTGATTATAACACGATCAGAGCGAACGACCCACTGAGGAAGATCGCACCGCAACCAGGCTGGCATCGCCTAGGGTGTAGGACAGACAGTCTCTTCCCGCAAATACTGCACGCGCTCCTCGCACGACAAGGCGCGAGTAACGCGCGTCCGAGCCAACGCCGCCAGGTCCTCGACCGTAACCGGATGCCTGAAAATCGTACCAGTCGGATCGGCTGTGACCACTTGCTGCCCATCGGGTGAAAACTGCGCGACTACGCCGGTTGCCGCATGGCCGCGCAAGATTGCCTGTTGTGCGCCGGTAACTGCGTCCCACAGTCGCACCGTCAGCCCGTTGTGTACGGCGACAATCGTGCGACCGTCCGGTGAAAACTGGACGCTGGAGATCGCTCCCTCCGGTCCGCGCAACCGCGCGATCAGTTTTCCATCGACGGTCTGCCAGACCTGTGCCTCGGTCGCAGTCTGATCGAATGTCAGCAATCGACGACCATCCGGCGCGAAAGCCGCCTGCCAAGTTGCGTCCTGAGCAAACCCCACAAACACAATCGGCTGACCGCCGCCGAGCGGCCACAGGCGCAGCGTGCCGCTGATGTCGCGCGTCAGCAGGTGAGCACTATCCGGCGAGAACACCACATCCATTGGGTTTGACGCGGCCATTCGCACGGGCAGCTGCGCCACTTCACGCCCGCTCGCGATGTCCCACACGCCGACCTGATCGGTCGCAGTCGCGGCCAGATAGCGATTATCCGGTGAAAAGACCGGGTTGGTCGGCGTGATCGGCAGACCGGTCACGACGGACTTCGCGGCCACATCCCATATACGCAGACGGTTCGACAGCCCCGGACCCAGCGCGGCGAGCGTGGCATCCGGCGAGAGGCTCAAGGGCCGCTGGGGCAGCGGCACGCTCTGCCAGGTTGCCGTGTCCCGCACAATATCGCGCTCCAGATCGCCATTGCCCACCAGCCACTGGCTGTCGCTCGAAAAGCGCGCATAACTCCAAAAGGCCTCCAGTGTTTTGATGGCGCGTCCGGTAGCAACGTCCCATACGCGCGTGGCGGTCTCGTTTGGCGCGCTGATCGCCGTCACCAGCCAGCGTGCATCGGGCGACAACACCGCCCATGAGAAACCGCCAAAGGCAAAGAATTGAGTCGGCAGCTGTCCGGCTGTAGTCACATCCAGTAGATGCGCTGCGCCATCGCCGCTGAGCGTCAGCAAGTGGCGGCCATCCGGCGAGAACTGCAAGCGTGTTTCGGCCCCCGCTTGCCCCTTCAACACCAACAGTTCGCGGCCGGTCTTTGCCTCCCAGATTCGCACTTCGCCGTCATAGCCGGCCGTCACCAGACGCCGGCCATCGGGCGAGAAAACCACCTGTTGCACCTCAGTCGTCTGGCCGCGCAACATCGCCAGGGCCTGCCCGCTGGCGACATCCCACACGACCGGCGTTCCACCTGTCGCCGCGACCAGCTGTCCGTCCTGGGTAAGGTCAATGCGCCAGCTAATTCCCCCGGGCTGATCGCTGTCGTAGGCCAACTTGATCTCGCCCGTGGCTGCATCCACCCGCTGCAGGTTGACCGCACCATCCTTAAAGAATCCGTAAAGGATCAGCTGTTGATGATCGGGCAGCAGTCGCAGATCGGTCACGTCGCCATCCGTCGGAAAGTTCGCCAACTGCTCGCCAGAGACAGCATCCCAAACAAGGATGCGCCTGTCTTCGGTGGCTGCCGCAATCCGCTGGCCGTCGGGCGAGAATCGGGTCAATCGGACGGGCTTGTCGTTCAAGATCGTGATCGGTCGTTCATCACCGGAGCGCCACAACCGCGCACGACCGCTCCCCAGCGTGAGCACGCGTGTCCCGTCGGCCGAAAACCAGGCATCGTCAAACTCTTCCTCCCATTGCAGCGTGGCCTTTAGCCTGAAACCGTCGGTCGACCACAACCGCACCCGGCCATCTTCGTTCAGGGTCAATAGCCAGCGTCCATCAAGTGAAAATCGCACACGCCGGCCGGCCCGATCGGTCGTCGCCTGCTCCACAAGCCGTCTCCCCGTGACGGCGTCCCACACAGCCAGCTGACCCGCGTGATCGATCGTAGCGACCCGCGCGCCGTCCGGTGAAAATTCGGCATCGACGATGTTGGCGGCGCTCCTCAGCGCCTGCCGGAGGCGCGAGGTCTGTAAGGCCTGCCGAAGCGCATCTTCAGCCTCGAACGTGTGAGTAACACTGATGGCTTCCAGCGCGATGAGGATGCTGCGCTCAGGTTCAGTGCTCAGTTGATTCAAGGCGATGGCCGCCAATTCACGCGAGCGCGACAGCTGTTGTTGACGCTGGGCTTCGTCACGTTGAATGAGCGCGTTGGCTTCGGCGGTAGCCCGGCTATTGGCCTCTGAAACCGACTGTGTGCTCGCCGCCTCAGCCGTCGCCGCACTGCGATTAGCGGCCTCGGCATTTTGATTCGATTGAATACCAAACACGCCCGCGATGATGCCCAACAATACCGCCACACCCAACGCCCCGATCAAATATGCGGCGCTTCGACGCAGCCGTGTCGCCGATCGGCTTTGTTCTTCTGCCCGCTGCTTTTCCGATTCGGCCAGCCTGCGTGCATCGTCCAGTTCCTTCTGAATGCGCGCGGCCTCTCGCGCCCGATTGGCCCCCTCAGCCTCTACGCCCGCTGTCACGAAGGCTCGCGCCAGGCCGTTCAGTTTGATCTTCTTCGCCGCCAATTGCTCACGCGCATTCGCCAGACGCGCGCCGATGTATAAGTAACTCGCGTCGCGCTGATTCTTCTCCCACTCGCCCGCATCCTCCGCGATCTGATTCTGCAGCGCAATCGAGTCGCGATTCTCGTTCACCAATTTGCGCAGCCACGGCCACGCGTCGATGAGCTTCTCATGCGCGATCGTTACGATGTCGCGCCCGTCACGTTCGTCGGTAATGATCAGACGTGCATCCGCCAGTTTGCCCACCACCACTTCCACTTGCGATGGCGCAACATCGGCCGGTACCAACTCGTCAAACAGCGCCGTGCGCCGAGTGTCCTCCGCGCCGCGGCCCACTTGAATCAGGCCGCTAAAGAGCGCGTGCGCGATCGATTGCTCACTCTCGCTCAACTGCGCAAAAGAACTATCGGCGTGCCGTTCCAGCGCCTTGTGGATGCCCCCGCGCGCCAGATAATCACTCAGCGTCAACGCGTTCACCCCGCGCTGCGCTTGCTGCGCCTCGAACAGATCGCGCAGCGCAAACTGCACCAGCGGCAGCGCGCCGGGTTCGCCCTTCATGTCCGCGATGATCTGCGTCACCAACTCCGGTTCTACTTTCAGGCCGACGCGCAGGGCGGGCTGGGCGATGGCGCTCACCAACTCGGCGGGCGTCATCACCCCAATTTGCATGAATTGTTGATTGAGCAAGTCGTTGAGTTGTGGATACGCCGCGCAGTTAGACACGAAGTCCGACCGCATCGCAAACACGAGCGTGACGCGGCCCCCCTCGACCGTGGCCGCATACGTCAGCAAATTCAAAAACGCGACACGCTCGGCTTCTCTGGCGACTTGCGTGAACGTCTCCTCAAATTGATCGACGAGGATGACGGCGCGGCGATCGCGTTTATCCTTCAGCGCGATCTCGGCCCATTGATGGAGAATCGTGGGATCAGTCTGGCCTCTGGTGCGGATGTCCTCACCCGCATTCAACGTGCCCGCCAGACTCGACGCGACGCGGGC
>JAUQXD010000408.1 GCA_030834835.1 Thermoflexales bacterium
CACTTGCGCCTCGGGCGGCAGCCGTTTGGCCAGCGCCTTCGCCGACGCCTCGATGACTTCAGTATCGCCCAGCATGTTGAAGATGGCGATCTTGACGCCGGGCGCGACTTGAAACAACTGCAAGTGGCGCGTCAGTCCGGCGATCTTTACGGTATGGGTATCGCGTTGAGTCATGGCAGCCTCCAGATGAATGGCGCGTATTCTATCACAGGCCGTTGAAGGCGCAACACAAGATCGAAATTCGGCCCTGCTAACAAGCGCGGTCCTACGCCGTGACCAGCTGCACTTGCAGCGCATCCAGTACAAACTGGATCGGGTTCAGGATCGTGGTGGTGTCCGATCCAGCGTACAGCAGCCCGACGACGCGCTGCTGCATGTCCAGCACCGCCGAGCCGGAATCGCCGCCCGCGCTCATCGCGCCCGCCATCAGTTGATTCTTAAAGACGGCGACCTTGCCGCCATAATCGACCGACACGGTCACGTCGATCTGGGTGACCTGGCCCGTGGTATACGCAGTGGTGCGGCCCATCTTTTGCAGAGCCGTGCCCAGCGTGGCTGTCCCCACGCCGACCGGCACGCCGATGTTCAGAATATCGGGCGTGACCAGATCGGGCGAGGTGGGTCGCGCGATGGCGCAATCGACGGTGTTGTTGCCGGGTTCGTTGATCTGCGGTTGGGGCGTGCTGCCCGCCCCCGATGGGTTGATCAACTTCATGATCGCGGCCAGCGGCGAGCAGCCCGGTTGAGGCGGGGGCGTGGTGTCGCCGGGAAAGCCGATCGGGATGAACTGCTCCAGCGTCCCGATCTGATCCGCGCTGCTGCCGCCATCGTACTTGCCAGGCTGCCAGATCGGATCGCCCACCTGGGCGGCGTTGGAATTAGCCAGCACGTGGTTGTTGCTCAGGATAAAGACTTGCCCGTTTTTCTGCACCAGGCAGCCAAACGTGCCCGCGGTGATCAGGTAATGTCCGATGCTGATGCCGGGGCGCGCGGGCCGCATCTTGCCCTGCTGCTGAAAGGCGACGATTTTGCCCGTCTCGATCACGTCGGTCTTGATGCCGTTGATGGTCTTAGGCACCATGGCCGATTCGGCCAGCTGCGCGGCGGGCAATTTTTTGATCACCGAGACGATCACCGCCGGTTCAGTTGTCAGTTGATCGCCGGCGATCTTGTAGCCCACGCCGGTGGCGACCACGTTAGTCAGGTTCATCAGCATGGTTTCGGCTTGACGTCTGGTCTCTTGAACGGCGGCAATGGCAGCTAAGAACGGATCCATATTTTCCTCCGGGCTGGTAAAGCGATCGGGGTGCGGGTTGATTACCGGGCGCGAATGACGCCGGTCTCCACCACATCGATCGGCACTCCGTCGATCGACGCAGGCAGCAGGTCGCCGCGCTTCAATTGCGCGGCCGGCACTTTGGTCTTGACGGACACGACGATGCAGACTTCCTGAGTGGGTTGGCCGCCGCGGGTCCGAAATCCGATCCCGACGGCGACGACATTGGGTTTACGCAACAGTTCTGCTTCATGGCGGCGTTTGACGTCTTGCGCGCGCTTGACAGCTTGATCGGACATGGTTACCCCCTTTGCAAGTTGACAACTTGCCCTACGCATGCACGCCGCGTAATCGAAGGAGACTGGCGACGATTAACTTGCTTTGCCGCGCAGGGCATTGAGCGCCCGCCGAATCGTGCGGCGGCTGACCGAGACCCCCGAAGTCTTCTGAACTTCTTCGTGCAGCAGCGGCACCGTCCAATCGGCGGCCTCGTAGCCGTAACGGCGCGGGCTGCGGCGCAGCAGTTTGCTGATGATGCGCATTACCAGGCGCTGCTTTTCGGGTGGGCGACCGGTGTGCTGCGCATCGGCCAGGCGTTCAGACACCCGCTGCTCGTGCCGCTCCAGATACCGCTTCTGTAAATTATACACGGCCTGGCGGCTCAACCCTGTCTCTTCGGCCACCTGCTGAACACTCTTACCGTGATGCAGGCCCAGTAAGGCCCTGGCGCGTTTGGCGCTGCGCCGGTCAGATCGGGAACGGGCGATGCGCTTGAGATTTGCCTGCGCTCGTTTAGCGAGTCGAATCAATCCCATGATCAGTAACCCCCAGATGGCTTTAGCATAACCTTAGCGCCGCCAATTGTCAACAAAATTACGACTCAATCCCATGCTGGATGCGATCGGCGCGATCATCACCAGCATCACTGACAGCATCATCGTGACGGATCGGGCGGGTGCGATCATCATCGCCAATCACGCCGCGCATCGCCTGATCGGGCCGTTGGTGCCGAAGGTTCTAGAAACCCCGCTCACTGCCTGGCTGAGCGGAGCCACCGTCGCCGCTGAACGCGACGACCTGAGTCGGTTGATCCAGACCCTGACGCCACAGATCAGCGTCAAGGTGCAGTGGGCGGGCGCGCACGCCCTTGATCGGGATTCTGAGTCAGCTTGAAATCTTGACGTTGGGTGATGCATTTGCATTGGATGAACGTGGTCGTGAGGTCTGTGAGCGCGTGCGCCTCAACGCTCAACACCTGCTGCGGCTGATCACCGATCTGCTTGATCAGGCGCAGATCGAATCGGGGCAGCTGTTGGTGCTGCAACCGATCCCCTTCGCGCCTGCCGTGCTGCTCGACGATCTGCGCGCCACGCTATCGCTCACCGCTGAGGCGAAGGGACTCACCCTGACGCTCGGCTTAAGCCCCGACGTGCCGTTGCAGTTGATCGGCGATCCTGAACGGTTGAAGCAAGTCCTGTTCAATCTCGTCGGCGACGCGATTAAGTTGACTGAACACGGCACGGTCGCCGTGCAGATCGACCGACCGGACGCTGAACCTGGGCCTTGCAGGTGACGGATACGGGGCGCGGCATTGCGCCCGATGATCAGCCGCAGTTGTTCGAGCCGTTCTATCGGGCCGGGTCCAACGCAGGGGCCGGGCTGGGCCTGTCGATCGTGAAGCATCTCGTCACGGCGATGCAGGGCACGATCGATCTGCACAGTGTCTGTGATCAGGGCGCGACCTTCAGCGTCGTGCTGCCCTTGATCGAACCCGCTCGATAGCTTTGGCGGTCTTCAGCGTTGGTGATTGCACATCGTCTATCTTCAAGTCGATCTAGCCCATCGACTGACGACTCTGCGCCACGGGAGGAAGCGTATGCGTTTTGCCTATACCAGCCCTGACACCTTAACCAACGACGTGCGGCTGCGCGGCTTTTTGACCGACGACGCCAGCCTGTTCATCCAATCGCCTTCGGGCCAACCCGCGCTGCGCCTGCGGCTGGAAATCTGGTTTGGATTGTCACGCACGCCTGAGCCGCGCCCTCACCACCGAGATTCGCACGGTGACATTATCGACGACCGAGGATATGAGCCGCCCGACATGCACGTGGTTGATCTGCCGCCTCGAAGTGCCAGAGCCTGCTGAACGATATTTCCTGCACGGATATCACCGCTGGCACATCGAGTGGGTCGAGGTGGTGAGTATCGATGGTGTCGTGTTACCAACTGACCCGGTGCTGTTGGCGTTACAAGGCGTCGAGGGTCTGATAGACGGGGCGCGCAGCCTTGTCGAGGATTCAGGCCGTGTGCGCCTGGTCGCACAGCCGCTGGCGGTGCCGCTCGACCGCGTAGCGCTGCAATATGCGCGGGGGACGGCGGGCATCGGCACGGATCAACTGTGGACCATGCTGCGGCAATACGGGGCCGCCACCTTACCGGACGGCGATCTCTATTGACGCGCTCCGCTATGGCAGGGGCTTCAGTGGAGTTACGCGAGGGGCCGCGCGACGAGCCGCAAAATCTGAAACCTCGATTGGGTCGCGCGGCCCGGTGTGGTGTTGCGGGGTTACGTGCCGCGGTAGCGTACCTGTTACGGTCGGTGTAGGGAACAGCTGCAATAGAGCGGCCGATCATCCGCTATTTGCCCGCACCGATAGACTTCTCCCACGTCAGCCGCGTCCGCTCAATTTCCTGAGGCAAGTCCAAACTCTCGAAGAGTGTCTCGGCTTGTTGTAGGGCGATGCGTGCGCCTTCGCTCTGTTGCTGCATCAAGCGTAAACGCATCAATGCGCGCTGACCGTAGGCTTCGAGGTAGTGATCGTGGTTGGCCTGTGCGGCTTCGATGGCTTCATGAATGCGTGCCTCGGCGTCAACCAAGTTGCCTTGAGCGAGATGTACTTCGCCCCGCGTGCGCAGCCCATCGGACAGTACGCTGGCAATCTGGGCGTCGATCACCTGTCGGGCATATTTCTCGGCTGATGGCAGATCGTTCAGATACAGGTGTGCTTCCGCCAGATTCTGCGCCGCGATGATTCGACCATGTGATTGCGCCAATTTCTCGAACAAGTCTAGCGCCGCGCTAGCCGTGTCAACCGCCTGCTCGAAGATCGCGCGATAGGCTTGATCGGCGGGCGGCATGATCGCAAGGCGCTGGCCGATTAAGTTGTGATCGAAGGCCATGTTGAGCCGCGCACCCGCCAGATGAACCTGATTGCCGATCTGCTCAAAGAGCGCGATGGCGCGGCTGCGATGGTGGGCTGCCGCGTCGAGTTTGCTTTGTCGCGCGTACAATGTCGCCAGGTGATTGTGCGTCTTCGCCTGCCCGTCGAGATAGCCGAGCGATTCGGCTAACGCCAGGGCTTGCGTGTAATAGACTTCCGCCTGTGGAAAATCGCCCTGACGCCACTTGATATCGCCCTGCAAGCGCTCGGCTTCGAAGCGCGCCAGGCTGGCCTTCTGCCACGCCATCTCCAGGCCGCGCTCACCGCCCTGCCGGATGTGCGTCCACGCGAGGTTCTTGTAGAACAACGCCCGTTCTGCCAATAGATTGTCGGTCGATTCCAATCCAGCCGTATAGGTTGCCATCGCATCGTCGAGTTGGCCTTTGAGTTCGGCCACGTCGCCTTCCAATCGCTGCCCCAGCAATTTCAACGCTGTCGATTGCCAGATGGTTTGTCGCAAGCCGGGGCGCGGATCAGCACCGTTGAGTTTGCGCAGTTCGGCCAGCGTCAAGGCCAAGATGTCTCGATCGGACGCCGCCAACGAATCGGGATCAAGCTGCTCAAACAGGGCAAGCGCCGTCTGCCCCTGACCCTGCTGAATTTCCTCACGGCTGTGCAGATGCCACAGCCACACAGCCAGATGTGGTTCGCCCGCTCGCAGACAGTGATGCATCGCGGCTGTGTATTCGGCGCGCGCGGCGCGGATGTTGGCTGCATGCACATGAACGCCGCGGCGTGCTTCGGCGGGCAAGTGATCGGCCAACACGGCCCGCAGCGCCGGTGACAGCGCAACACCGCCCTGTTGATTGCGCTCGATCAGCCGCCGATCGAGCAATCGGGCGCACACCGCCTGCGGCCACGCATCCGCCGGGGCCGGTCGTCGAAACGGCGTCAGTTCATACAACAGTTGTTGTTCGGTTTGATCGAGATGCTGCCAGAGTCGATTGACCAACGACTCGATCGAGGGCGAGGCGTTCAAGCGGGCCACTACCGTCTCGATCGGTTCGCCCGCGCGTTGAAGGCTGACGAACCGATCGATCAGGCGTGGATTGCCGCTGGTGTGCAGTGTGAGATGATCGAGCTCGGCGGGCGTGAGTGGCATGCGTGACGTGTCCAGCCATTGCGCGAGATCGGTCGCAGCCAGCCCGTCGAGCGTGACCGGTTCATCGACTTCAATCAACGGGCGCTGGCCGATAAACAGGCAGGGACAGGCGTGTGCACTGCGCAGCGTTTCCAAAAACGCGACGAGACGCGCATGCGCTTCCACTTCAGCGGGCCGCAAGAGATCCACTTCGTCGAAGCACAACACGGGCGGCGCGTCGCGCAGGTCGGCCAGGTCTTGATGCAGCAAAGCCTGCAGCACTGCCAGATTGAGGCGGCCCTGATCGGCGATGAGCTGGCCCCACAGATGCGCGGCGCTCTGCTGCCACAGAAAGTAGCCCAGCGCCGACAACAGGCTGCCGAGGTGATCGTTCAGGCCGGGCACGATCGTGTACCAGAATACTTTGCGCGGTGCGAGTTGATCTGACGCGGCAAGCGCTGCGCCGAGCGCCGTCTTGCCGATGCCGGCCGGTCCGTTGAGACTGACGGATCGATTCTGCTGCAAAACGCGCAGACAATCGGCGTACACCTGATCGCGACCAACTAGCCGATCGGGTTGCGGAGGCCGATCGAGACGCAGCGCCGGATTGATCTGCCGGATGAAGGCGGCGGCATATTCGGCCAAGGCTTGTTCGCGGCGTCGGAAGTACGTCGCGCGCGACAGCCCTAATCGATTGCCGACCTCGTCGGCCGTCAACGGTGTGGCTTGAAAATAGGCCAGTTGTATGAGGCGGCTGATCGCTTGCGCATCCTGTCCCTGCGCTGCGAGCCAGTCGTTGGCCTGACGCAGGATGCGCTGCAAAGTCTGCCCGTGCTGGATGGCCGTGCTGATTGAGACTGGGCTGCGGGTCGAGGTCGCGGGCCGGCCCAGGAAGTAGGGGGCAGAGAGCGGCGAGTGGTCGCCCAGCCATTCGACCTGATGGAACTTTTCGAGCGCCGTCAGCAGATGGCGCTGAAAGGCAGTGGGCAGGGCAGCGGCCTGAGAAGTGCGTGGGCTGTTGGCTGGCATCGGGCCTCCGCTGTTTGAAGACCTGGAAGACCTGTCAGGTGGTGCATCGGATACCCGGTTGACGGATAAGCCTT